>JAYFSB010000065.1:0-7632 GCA_040946865.1 Burkholderia sp. | reverse complement strand
CGACAACAAACCAGGACAACTTCGTTCATGATCGATTCGCTTCGCAGGCTTGACGACATCGCGAATGCAGACACTTGTTCAGCATTGCCTTAACCAGCGCCAGGTCGTAGCGTTCGTCGGGCTCGGCCTTCAGCGCGAAGCGTTCGCCGGGCAACTGCGCGACCGTCGAGACGGCCCGACATCGCATCGGCATCGAAGGCCGCCAGTTGATCAGCGGTGCCGACGATGGCGTGCTCGCAACGACCGGCCGGGCAGGCGCATCGCCAGCGGCCGCAGCATGTCGCCGCGGGTCGATTCGAACTCGAGCAGGCGCAGCCGGGCGCAGCGCGGACCAACCGTCGACGCCCGCCCGCCGCCTAGCCGGCCATCGGTGCTCCCAGGTCGGCGAGGCATCGAGAAACTTGCTCGACCAGGCTCTTGCCGGTCGGCACAGCACGCGCGAGACCTCGAGAGTTCGCCCTTGAGTACGCGCTGCAGCGCAGGCCTCGTCGTCGCTCACTAGGCGTTCGCCGTCGCGATGCGCGAGACCGTCCTCGATGACCATCTCGGTCAGGTGTGTGATTAGAGCCGCCTACGGATGGGGGGCAGCGCCGGTGTGGCGAATGCGTCGATCGCCTCCTCCCGGCGCGCGCAGCGCGTAGAGGCTGGCCAGCACGTCGAGCAACGGCAGCATCTCGGTCAGGTGCTTGCCGCGGCGCTGGTCTGGTCTGGCAGCGGCCTGTGCTCGAGCGCATAGACGAAGCGCGAGGGCGCGTGCTGGCAGCCGCCGAGCAGGTTGATGCGGCGGAAGCGGCAGGCCGCCAGGCGCGCGGTGACGGTGCCGTGCGCGTCGAGGAAATCGAAGGAGGCCACCACCGAATGCGGGCTGCGGTGCTCGATGAGCACTAACACGCGGTCGATCGCCTCGCCACGCAGGTAGTCGACGCGGCCGATCTGCACCGGCACGTAGGCGACACGATCGCCGTCGCTGGCCGCGCCGCCGAGCAGCACGAAGAGGAGGTGGAAGCCGCTGTCCATCAGCGCCGGATGCAGGTGCCAGGCCGCCAGTGCGGCCGCGTCGCCTGCCTCGGCGGGTGCCGCCAGCTCAGCCAAGGCGGTCTCGCCGGCTACCCGCACCTTGCGAACCCAGCGGAAGGCTGGGCCGTATTCTAGGCCGATCGCCGCCGTGCTCTGGTAGAGCGCCGCGCCGTCGAGCGCCGTCTGCGCGCGCAGGGCGTGCAGCGTCGCGCTCGGCACCACCGAGCTTGCGTCGAGCGTAGTGCCGCTCGCTAGCAGGCGGCCCGCCACGTTCAACGTCCAGGGCATGTCGCTCATCCGGTCGCGCGTCTCGATCTGAAACACCGAGGTCTCGGGATCGATACGCAGGCGGAACAGCTTGGCCTGCTGCGGCTGGAACACCGCCGACACACGGATCTCGAGATTCTCGACCGCCGCCTCGTTGGTTTCGAAGTAAACGCGTGCGGCGGCCAGCGCCATCTCGACATAACCCGTGCTGGGGAAGGCGATAACGCCGTCCACCACGTGGTCGGCGAGCAGCGGTAGCTTGGCCGGGTTGAGCTGGTTCTCCCAGCCGAATGCGAGCTCGTGCAGCCGGTAGCCGAGCAGCGGATGCTCGCGACGGCGGTTGACGAGCTTGTAGCCCTCGACGCTCGGCTTAAGCCAGTAGTGCTCGTGCTGCCACGGATAGGTCGGCAGCGCGACGGCCGGTGCCGCGGGCGCGAAACGCTCGAGATCAACGCTCGCGCCGTGTGCGACGGCCGACAGGATCGCGCCGTCGAGCGTGGCGGCACCGCCCTGCTGGCGCTTGAGCGTCGGCAGGGCGGTGCCTTGAGCCTGCGCGGCGGCCAGCCCGTGCTTCATGTAGCTGCGCAGGATCGAATGCGGTGCCACCTCGATGAAGACCCGCGCGCCATCGGCGATCAGGTTCGCGATACCGTCGCCGAAGCGCACCGGCTCGCGGATATTGCGCCACCAATAGCGTGCGTCGAGGGCCGTGCCGTCGAGCCGGGCACCCGTCACGGTCGACACGAAACTGCCGTCACCGGCCGCGGGAGCCAGCCCCGCCAGTTCCGTCAACACCAGTGGCTCGATGCTGTTCATCTGGCGGCTGTGGAAGGCGTAGTCGAGATCGAGCAGTTGGTAGAAGCGCCCGCTTTCGCGCTGGGTCATTTCGATCGACTGCAGGCCCTGCAGGGTGCCTGCCAGCGTGACCCCCTCGGCGCTGTTGATGCCGGCCACTTCGACCAGGCCGCTGAGGCCGAGCCGCGCGATCGCCTCGTTGGCGGCGGCCTCGCTCAGGTTCACCGCGGCCATCCGGCCGATGCCGCGCGTGGTGCCCTGGGCGCGGCTGCGGATCTTGATCACGCGCACCGCGTCGGCGAGCGTGAGGATCTTCGCGGCCCAGGCCGCAGCGACCTCGCCGACGCTATGGCCGATCGTGAGGTCGTGCAGAATGCCGCGCGATGCCAGCACGCGCGTGAGGCCCACCTGGATCGCGAACAACAGCGGCTGGGCATTTTCGGTGGCGGCCAGCCAGGTCTCGTCGGCACCGGCGCGCATCACCCCAACCAGCGAGGCGCTGCCGTCGGCGTGCCAGAGCGCATCGACCTCGTCGAGCGCGGCGCGAAATAGCGGCGATTCCTCATAGAGCTGCCGGCCCATGCCCGCCCACTGGCAGCCGTTGCCGGAGTAGACGAAGACCACCCGACCCGGCTCGGCCGGTGCCTCGCCGCGTACCACACCCGCGAGCGTGGCCGAGGCATTGGCGGCCAGCGCTGCCAGCGCGGCGCGCCCCTCCTCGACGTAGGCCGGTGCAATCACCAAGCGATGCGTGAACCACTGGCGGCACCGCGCGGCGGTGGCCGCGATTGACTGCCAGTCGGCACCGCCCTCGAGCACGGCCAGGTAGCGCGCGGCCAGCACATCGAAGGCCTGCGGCGAGCGCGCCGTCAACACCAGCGGCGACAGGCGCGAGGCCGGTGCCGCGACGGCCGCGGCCCGTGGCGCGCTCGCCTCGGCGGGTGCCGAGTTTAGCACCACGTGCGCATTGGTGCCGCCGAAACCGAAGGAATTGATGCCGACCGTGAGCGACGCATCGTCGTCCTCGCCGTCGAGCGCGGTGTAGCGCTCGACCACGCGCAGCCGGCCACCCGCGAAATCGATGGCGGGATTGGGCGTCTGGAAGTGCAGCGAGCGCGGTACCGCGCGGTGCTTCAGACACAGCACAGCCTTCAACAGCCCGGCCATGCCCGAGGCGGTTTCGAGGTGGCCGATGTTGGTCTTGATCGAGCCGATCAGCAGCGGCTTGTCGGCTGGGCGGCCAGCCGACAGCACCTCGATCAACGCACGCGCCTCGATCGGATCGCCCACCGCCGTGCCGGTGCCATGCGCCTCGAGATAGGACACCGCCCGCGGATCGACGCCGGCATGCGCGTAGACGCTGCGCAGCAGCTCAGCCTTGGTGGCCGCGCCCGGCACGCTGATGCCGCCTTGCGTATGGCCGTCGGAATTGACGCCCGAGCCGGCGATCACGGCGTGGATCGTGTCGCCGTCCGCCAGCGCGCGATCGAGCGACTTGAGCAGCACGAAGGCACCGCCCTCGGAACGCACGTAGCCGTCGCCGCTGGCGTCGAAGGCGCGGCAGCGGCCGCGCGGCGAGAGCATCGATACCTTCGAGAAGCTTACGAAGCCGAACGGATGCATCAGCAGGTTCACGCCACCGGCCAGCGCCATCTCGGTCTCGCCCGAGCGCAGCGCCTGCACCGCCTGGTGCAGCGCGACCAGCGAGGACGAGCAGGCCGTGTCGATCGACAGGCTCGGGCCGCGCAGGTCGAACAGGTAGGACACGCGGTTGGAGGCGATGCTGAGGGTATTGCCGGTGGCCAAGTAGGGATCAACCGAATTCAGGTCGTCCATGCTGCGATTGCCGTAGTCGGGGCTCGCCACGCCGACGAACACGCCGCAATCGCGGCCGCGCATATCGATCGGGCGCAGGCCAGCATGCTCGAACGCTTCCCAGGCGAGTTCGAGCAGCAGGCGCTGCTGCGGATCCATCTGCGTCGCCTCGCGCGGCGAGATGCCGAAAAATGCCGCATCGAATCCTGCGATGTCGTCCAGCACGCCGGCTGCGAACGTGTAGCTCTTGCCGGCCTCGCGCTTGGAGGGATGCTCGTAGAAGTCCGTGCCGAAGCGCTCTGCCGGAATTTGCGTGACGGCATCACGCTCGTCGTGCAGCAGGCTCCAGAGTTCTTCCGGACTATTGACACCCCCGGGAAAGCGGCATGCGATCCCAACAATTGCAATCTTTCCGTTCATCTTTATGTCGTTTTCTCTGGTGCCCGCGACTGGTCCATGCGACGTCCATCGCCCTGCTGTGTCGCTTGCAGCAGCAGGCCCCCGGCATTTCGGCCTGTAAGTCCCGACGCTCGGGTTTATCGACTCCGAAATTTCGCCAGATGAAATAAGCCTCTGTTGAATTTCGAGTGGGTGATAAATTGCCCAATTTGCCATAATTGTCAAGCGCTACCGGCACTTGAACTTCTTCCAGCACGACTGCTTTCTCGAAGTGCGCACGCCTCGCCTCAAGCTGCCTGACGGCCGCGTGGCGCTCGTCCAGCCCGAGTGGGCCGGCAAAGCTCAAGGGCTTCACGCTGCTGTTCGAGGCCATGGTGCTGATGCTCGCCCAGCAGATGTCGTTCACTGCAGTCGCCCGTACCGTCGGCGAGTCCTGGCATCGGGTGAACGCCATTTGCAAACGCTATGTCGAACTCGCGCTTGCCGAGATCGACCTGTCCAACATGACGAGCATTGCCGTCGACGAAACGTCCTACCAGCGCGGACACAACTACCTGACGCTCGTGGCTAATGCGCTCGAATGCACAGTCGTGTTCGTGATCGAAGGCAAGGATGCTGCAACGATCGAAGCATTTATCAAAGGCGTCGAGACGAACCTGCCGAATGCTCATACTCGCATCACCTTCGACAAGTTCAACGTCGCCGCTCATGGAAAGCCGTGGACCCAATGCGGCGAATCGAGTAGCGAACCGATCCGAAACTCAAGGGATTGCGATGGCCGCTGCTGAAGGATCGCGACCGGCTGACCGCCACGCAACGCGCCGATCTCGATGCCCTGATCGTGAATGTCACTACCAAGCGGACCGCCCGCGCATGGCGCTATCGCGAGCAACTTCGGGAGATTCTTGATTGCAAGCAGATCAACGTCATCAGCGAAAGGCGCGCGGATACACCAACCTCACGACCATACGCACCGTGCTGTTTCTGATCGCCAGCAAGTTCGACTTCTCGAAGATCAACCCACATGTCGCGTAATTCACTCAAATTTCAAGAGAGCCTGACATAATCGCTGCGCTTCAGATTCACGTTCAGTCCGTCGAAAATCTGCAACAGGGCTGAACATGATCGCCGCAGCAACAGACCACGGTCTGCCTGCGGCTCAAACGCAAATGAAAATGATCCAGCAGGTGCCCGAGCATTGCATGCTGTATTTTGGCTCTCTTGAAATTTGAGTGAGTTACGCGACATGTGGGTTGATTTTCTAGAAGTTGTGGCGGTTCCGTCTTTTTTAGACACAGATTTGGGATAAAACGTGGCATCTAAACTGGAGTCTGAGGTGTTGAAGAAAGTGGACATGCGTGAGGGGTTGCGCAGGCGGTGACCGTAGACGCCGCCTGCGCCGCCGAATTCAAACAGTGGTCTATCGGGCGCAAACGCGCCATTGTTTTGCGTTTGTTGCGCGGCGAATCCGTTGACGCCGTTTCTCGCGAAGTCAGCGTAACGATTGCCGAACTCGAGCAGTGGCGTGAGCTTGCCTTTGCCGGTATTGAAGCCGGACTGAAGTCAGGCCAGACCGATCCGCTGGAAGTCAAGCTCAAAGACGCCGTGCATCGCGTGGGGGAACTGACCATGGAGGTCGAAATTCTACGCATGGCGCGCGAACGGCAGGAACGCCGCCCTTTGATCGTACGGAGGTCGTCGACATAAGCCGCGCGATCTCCACGATAGGCAAACCCTTCGGATTGCAGCGGGTGTGCCAGGTGCTCGATTTCCCGCGCACGACGATCTATGCCGAGCGTGCCAGGGCGCTGAGCAACGTCGCCCACAGCTTGCTCCAATGGGACGGTGCGGGTCCGCAGCCCAAGATGTCGGACCACGAGCTGCTCGAGGCGATCTGTGCCGATCTGGCTCGTACGCCGTTCGTCGGTGAAGGGGCACGTAAGGGTATGGGCGCGCCTGCGCATCCAGGACGACATCCGCGCGTCCCGAGCCCGTGTCTTGCCGCTTGATACGCGAACACAGCTTGCTTTCGCCCCACTGGCGACCGCAGAAACCGCCCAACGCTCATGATAGTCGAATTACGACTGATCGACCTAACGAGATGTGGGGCACCGATGGCACCAAGGTTCAAACTGTCGATGAGGGCCTGGTCTGGATCTTCGCTGCGGTCGATCATTGCGACGCAGCGTGCGTGGGTATTCACGTCACCAAGGTGGGGGACCGCTTTGC
Organism: Burkholderia sp.; assembly: GCA_040946865.1. Lineage (GTDB taxonomy): Bacteria > Pseudomonadota > Gammaproteobacteria > Burkholderiales > Burkholderiaceae > Burkholderia. The sequence continues at coordinate 1,110 of JAYFSB010000065.1, read as the reverse complement.
CGCACTGGAGCCAATCAGCCAAGGGGTACACGAGCAGTTCGGATCGGTCGAAGCTGACCGCGGACTGTCCCTGCGAATGGATCACGGCCCGCAGTACACGTCGGACGACTTCCGCGCCCAGATCAAGTTCTGGGGAATTACGCCGAGCTACGCCTTCGTTGCCGAGCCGCAGACCAACGGCGTCGCCGAGCGTTTTAATCGGACCGTGAAGGAGCAGGCTATCCGCGGGCATCTGTTCAAAAACATTGAAGAAGTTCGTGCTGCCGGCGTCGCGTTCAAGGATCGATACAATTGCAAATGGCGTTCCGAAAAACTGGGCTTCAAGTCCCCTTCGAAGCCCGTCAGGTAGCGCTCTGGCCACTTGCCGCCTGATCGCAAAATCGTGTCTAAACAACCGGATCCGGTACAAAGGTGATGCGAGCATTCGGCAGGTTCGCCTCGACGCCTTTGATGAACGCGGATGACGTGTCAATGCTGACCGACGTGATCTGCTCGGGCTCTCTCCCATGCTCGCGACGAACGCTTCGATCGTCGCAGCATCCTTGCCTTCAGTTACGAACAGGACTTTGCGTTCGAGCGTATCAGCCACGAGCGTCAGGTAGTTGTGTCCGCGCTGGTAGGACGTTTCGTCGACGGCAATGTTCGTCATGTTGGACAAGTCGATCTCGGCAAGCGCGAGTTCGACATAGCGTTTGCAAATGGCGTTCACCCAATGCCAGGACTCGCCGACGGTACGGGCGACTGCGGTGAACGACATCTACTGGGCGAGCATCAGCACCATTGCCTCGAACAGCAGCGTGAAGCCCTTGAGCTTTGCCGGCCCACTCGGGCTCGACGAGCGCTACGCGGCCGTCAGGCAGCTTGATGCGATGCGTCCACACTTCGAGAAAGCAAGTCGTGCTTGGAAGAAGTTCAAGTGCCGGCAGCGCTTGACAACGGTGTCTTGCAAGGGATGACCGCCGGCGATCTCTGGATGCGGGAAGCGACTGCCGGCAACGAAATCGATATTGACCGTCAACCACTTCGCAGCCGTGTCGAAATCGATGCCGTTCACGAACCACGGATCGCTGATACCCAAAGCCGTCTCGAACAACTTGCTATGCATGACTA
>JAYFSB010000064.1:0-7652 GCA_040946865.1 Burkholderia sp. | reverse complement strand
ATTGGCACTTCGGCATGAAGCTGCACATCGGCGTCGATAGTTGAAGCGGCCTGGCTCACAGCGCGGTGGTGACGGCGACCAACGTCCACGACAAGCACGCGATGCCGCAACTGCTGCATGGGCAGGAGCGGCGCGCTACGGCGACAACGCCTACGCGAGTCAGAAGGCACTGATTCATGTCGCGAAGAATGCGAACCGCGCCTTCGTCGCCCTGACGCTGGCCAATGTTTATCTGTGCCGCGCACGATTGATGGCACAGCTGCGTCCGTAATGGGCGAAAACCGGTCCTGTGGGGCCCGCCGACCATCTGAATGGCACCACAGGACGACCGACAACAAACCAGGACAACTTCCGTTCATGATCGATTCGCTTCGAAGGCTTGACGACATCACGAATGCAGACACTTGTTCAGCATTGCCTTAATGCGATTGAAGAACCATTCGACCAGGTTGCGTGTACGGTAGAGCACACGGTTGTAGCGGCGTTTTGTCTGGCGATTCGAACGCGGGGGAATCACGACCTTTGCACGGCTGGCCCGAATTCGTTGCACGAAGTGGTCAGCATCGTAGCCCTTGTCTGCGATAACCGCTCCGGTGCGCAGATGCTCGACCAGTTACGCCGCGCACGAGATGTTCGGCGACCTGTCCCTTCAGTGACGATCCGTCGCAACGGGCGACCCTGCGAATCCACCGCCACATGCAGTTTGGTCTCAGTCCGCCTCGAGAACGTCCGAGCGCTTGCGGCCCACTTTTTTAAGGCCCCGGCCGAATGCTGGTGCGCTCGAACGATCGTCGAATCGATAAGGATGTGCTCGATTTCCGTCTCGCCTGCCAAAGCATTCGCCACCCGCAGCCAGACACCTTGGCTTCGCCAGCACGAGAAACGGATACATACCGTATGCCAATCAGCCGGACTCCGCGGGAAAATCGCGCCATGGACTGCTGGTTCGGGCAATCCATCGCACCGCTTCGAGGAACCAGCGATTGTTGGATGCCGTTCGGTAACGGTGCCTTCCTTGCCCGGCAGGATAGTTTGGACTTTGTTCCATACTTCGTTGCTCAGTAACATTCGTACCATCCTGTCTCGTTGCGCAAAAGACAGGATGTAAACACATTTTTACAGATGTAAACAGACCCTAGTGCCACGCGGCCATCAGTCAGCTTGATGCGAGGCGTGCGTCCTCAAGGTAGCAGTCGAGCTGGAAGACGTTCAGGTGCCGATAGCGATTGACGACGGTGTCGTGTACACAATAGCCGGCAACGAAATCGATGTTGATCGTCAATCGATTGGCAGTTGCATCGAAGTTGACGTCATTCACAAACCACGGATCGCTGATACCCAAGGCCGATTCGAACAGTTGGCTATGCATGCCTCCCCTTCGCTCTCGTGCAAATCGGGCAATGTAGCACCCACTCGAAATTCAACAGAGGCGCTTTTTTCAGCACCGCCACCGTCAAGCCTGGTTCAGTGCGAGTTCCAGCCCTTGTAGCTGCCGACGTTGTCGCGCGTGATCAGTGAGGGCTCCAGCAGGAGCATCGGGTTGGCTGGCTTCCTGCCGTTCATCACGCCATAACCGACCGTCACGGCCTCCTTAGCCATCGCATAGGGGTCCTGGCTCGCCGAGGCCTGGATCAGCGAATTTGATTTCAGCGCCACCTCGATATCGGGTGCGCCGTCCACCGAGGTGATCACGATATTGCCACGATTGAACTGCTTGGCCGCCAGGTCGGAGCCGATCGCCTGCGGATCGTTAAGCGCGAACACGCCGTCGAGCTTGGGAAAGCGCGTCAGGTAGCCTTGCATCGCAGCCAGGCCGCCATCGCGCGAGCCGTTGCCGTTCTGGTCCGAGGACAACAGCTTGATGCCGGGGTTCTTTGCCAGCACGCCCTTGCAGCCGTTCACGCGGTCGATCACGGCTGACACCTGCGGCCCGTTCTCGATGATCACGTTGCCCTTGCCGCCGATCTTCTTCACCAGGTAGTCGCAGGCCAGCTCGCCTGCCTTGACGTTGTTGGTCTGCACCGTAGCATCGGCACCGGCCGCGGCCACGTCCACCGCCACCACCGCGATGCCGGCCGCCTGCGCCTTCTTCACGGCCGGCAGAATCGCCTTCGGGTCGGCCGCGTTGAGCAGGATCAGGTCGACATGGGCGGCGATGAAGTTGTCGATCTGCGTGAACTGCTTGTTCAGGTCCCAGTCGGCCGAGATCACGGTGACCTTCACGTTCGGGTTTATAGCCTTGGCCTGCGCCTCAGCACCCTTCACCACCGTCACGAAATACGGGTTGCCGAGCGAGCCGACCGTGATGCCGATCGACTTCAGCGGCGTGTCGGTCGCCTGGGCGACCTGGGCGGCGAACAGCAGCGCGCAGGCCGCGCCCGCCTGTAACGAGCTCTTGAGCGTCAACATGAGGTTTGTCTCTGTAGGTTGATAAGGAAAACGAGCGCGCGGGACCCGACGTCGCCCCACTGTCGTGGACGGGCCGGTTCCACCCGGCCACGCATGAATACGTGGCAAGCGCTTCGCTTCAGGTATGCGCCGAGCTCTGCCGGTAGTGGTCCAGCGCGACCGCGCCGATGATCACCAGGCCCTTAATGATGTACTGCCAGATGTCGGACACGCCGAGCAGCACCAGTCCGTTGGACAGCACCGCGATGATCAGTGAGCCGATCAGGGTGCCGGCGATTGAGCCCACCCCGCCCACGAAGCTGGTGCCACCGAGGATCACCGCCGCGATAGCGTCGAGCTCGTAGGACTGGCCGAGCTGCAGGCCGTTGGCGGCATACAGGCGCGCCGCCGACATCAGTGCGCCGAGCCCGGCCAGCAGCCCCGAGGTACCGTACACGAACAGCTCGATGGCGCGCACGTTGATGCCCGACAGGCGCGCCGCCTCACGATTGCCGCCCACCGAGTAGATGCGCATGCCGAGCACGGTGCGGCGCAGGATGAACCAGGCAGCGGCCACCACCACTAGTGCGATCACCACTAGCCAGGGCACGCCGAGGATCGTGCCGTTGCCGATGAAGGCGAACGACAGCTGCGGGTTGAAGATGGTCGAATCGTTGCCAAGCAGGCGCGCCACGCCGCGCACCGCGGTCAGTGCGCCGAGCGTGACGATGAAGGGCGGCAGGCGCAGGAAGGCGATCAGCGAGCCGTTAACGAGCCCGAAGCCGAGCCCCACCACCAGCGCGATCGGCACGCCCAGCCAGCCCCAGCCGGCGATGTTCGAGCCCAGCAGCGAGGCCACCGCGGCCGCGGCCAGCACCGAGCCGACCGACAGGTCGATGCCGCTCGTCAGGATCACGAAGGTCATGCCGGCGGCCAGCACGATATTGATCGAGGCCTGCTGGGCCACGATCGAGATGTTCTGCCAGCTCGCGAAGCCATCGGTCAGCAAGCCGAAACCCAGGCAAAGCAGCATCAGCACCGGCAGCATGCCGGCGGTGCGTATCAGCGACTGCATGCGGGCGCGGTAGCCTGCATCGGCGCGCATCTCGCGCAGGGCCGGGCCTGCGCCGGCGGTGCCGGGTTGGCTGTGGTCGTTCATGTCGTCCTCCTGCTGATATCGAATGTGGAGCTTGTTGTGTCGAGGCCGTCTCGTACCTCAGGCCGCCGCGTCGAGCGGCTCGCCGGAGCCGGTGGCCAGCGCGATCACAGCCTCCTGCGTGAGCAGGCTGCCGGCATGGCCGCCCAGCTCGCCGACGATCTCACCCTCGCGCATTACCAGCACGCGGTCGGCCACGCCGATCAGCTCGGGCAGCTCGCTAGAGATCACGATCACGCCCACGCCCGCCTTAGCGAACTCGTTGATGATTCGGTAGATCTCGGATTTCGCACCGATATCAACACCGCGCGTCGGCTCGTCGAGGATCAGGATGCGCGGCTGCGTCTCCAGCAGGCGCGACAGCAGCACCTTCTGCTGGTTGCCGCCCGACAGCACGCCCACATGGATGCGCGCGCTCGGCACGCGGATCGACAGCGAGGCGATCGCCTGCCTCGCGCGCTGTGCGCCGCGAGCGCGGTCGAGCACGCCGCCGGCGCGCGCATCGCGCCCACACACGGCAATGTTGATGTTGCCGAGCACGCTCATGTCGAGAAACAACCCCTGGCGCTTGCGGTCCTCGGTCAGGTAGACCAGGCCCGCCTCGATCGCCTCGCGCGGCGTGCGCATCGCCAGCGCCCTACCCTCGATCGCGATCGAGCCGCACGTGCGCGCCTCGGCACCGAAGATCAGCCGCGCCAGCTCGGTGCGCCCCGCCCCCATCAGGCCTGCGATGCCAAGCACCTCGCCGGCGTGCAGGTCTAGGCTGCAGCCGCGCACGCGCGCACCGTCGGCGATGTCGCGCACTGAGAGCAGCAGCCGGCCCGGATCGTAGGGCACATGCGCCTTCTTGTAGAAGCCCGACATGTCGCGCCCCACCATCATCTGCACCAGCCGCTCGGCCGACAGCGCCTCGCGCTCGAGCGTGCCCACGTAGCTGCCGTCGCGCAGCACCGAGACGCGGTCGGACAGCTCGTAGATCTCAGCCATGCGATGGCTGATATAAATGATCGCCAGCCCCTCCTTGCGCAGCTGACGGATCAGCGCGAACAGGCGGTCAGTCTCGCGCGAGGACAGCGGCGTGGTGGGCTCGTCCATCACCAGGATGCGGGCCCGCGCATGCACCGCGCGCGCGATCTCTACCAGTTGCTGGCTCGCGATCGGCAGCGAACCAACCAGGGTGCGCGGCCCGAAATCGGCACCCAGGCGCTTGAGCACGTCCTCGCAGTCGCGCTCCATGGTGGCGCGATCGATGGTCGGCAGCCCGAAGCGCCAGTGCCGCAGCTCGCGGCCCACGTGGATGTTCTCGGCCACGCTCAGGTTTGGTGCCAGGCTCAGCTCCTGGTAGATCACCGCCACGCCGAGCGCGCGTGCGGCCAGCGGCCCGTCGATCTGCACCGGCCGGCCGTCAATCAGGATCTCGCCGCCCGGGTCGGCACGATAGGCACCCGACAGGATCTTCATCAGTGTCGACTTGCCTGCGCCATTCTCGCCCATCAGCGCATGCACCCCGCCGGCGCGCACGCTCAGGCAAACGTTGTCGAGCGCGCGCACACCGGGGAAGGTCATGCAGATACCGCGCATCTCCAGGATCGGCGGCGTCGGCACGTCATAGGTCATGACATATCTCGCTTGGGACAATGAGAAAAGGAAAACGAAGCGATTCGGGACAACCCGGCGGCCGAACCCACTCGACGCGGGAACAACCTGGAACGCCGGCTCATGCGCCGCATCGCATCAACAGGTCGGCGCGCACGCGTGCCAATCTCCTCAAGCGGCTGGGCCAGCACGGTCAGCCGCGGGCTCACGTACTCGGCCAAATCGAAATCGTCGAGCCGACCAGTGCCATGCGACCCAGCACCGCCGCGTACGCTTCGCGCCAATCATCATCAGGTTGTTCGACAACGTAATCGCGCTGGGCAGCTCGGGCAGCGCATGCGCGGCGCGCTGCTCCTTGTCGGAATGGCCGCATCGCACCGCTCGGCATCAAAAGGTAGGCCGCGCGATCGGGTAGGCCGCGCGATCGAGCGCGAGCCGGTAACCCGTCCAGCCGCTCGACCGAGGTCGGGATATTGGGCCGCGCCCGACACGAAGGAAGCCGACCCGGCGATCGCCGTGACCGACCAGGTCCGCGATCGATCCGACGTTTTCCACGTCGACCTGGTCGAAGCGACCCTCGGTGATGCGGTCGACCATCACCGATGAGGATTCGTGCCGTCTCCAGGTAGTCGAGCGCTCGGGGCCGACGGTCGGTGGCGGGATAATGTCGTCCACGCGGCGCTGGTGCAGCGCCTGCACCACGCGCAGCTCTTGGCCCGGATCGTCGTACGTGTCGGCCAGGAACATCATCAGGCCGCGCCGCGCACATTCGGCCTCAATGGCGCGCAACCCAAGAAGTAGTGGTTGGGCAGCGCCGAGATCACCACGCCGATGGTGCGCCAGCCAGCGCCTGGGCCAGCGTATTCGGCACGTAGCCGATCTTGCGGACCGCCTCGCGCACGGCCTCGACCGTCGCCGAGCTGACCTTGCGCGCGCCGTTCACCACATGCGAAACCGTGAACACGGAGACATTCGCCTCGCAGGCGACATCCTTCATCGTGGCCATACATCGTTCTCTGTGACATCGAGCGGCACCGTCCGCGGACCTTGCCAGGCAGCGCCAGCATTCTCCAACGCGAGCTAGTATAAATAACGCAAGCGCTTTCGTCTAGGAAAACCCCGCAGTCGCGGGTGGATTCCGGCGTTTGACGAACCGGCGACAGAGGGGGAAGCGCGGCGCGGCACCAGTCTGAGGGGCACGCGCAGCGACTGCAGCATGTCGGGCGGCGGTGCCTGCAGCTTCACGGCACCGTCCTTCGCGATCCAGGCGAACACCAGCACGTCGATCGGTGCGGGCTCTGCGGCGGACGATTCATGGCGGGCAGCCAGCGCCTGCTGCAGGCGATCGGTCTCGCCGTCCTCCCTACCCAGCGAGATTGCGAAACGCTGGCCCTCGTCCTGCGCGTAATGGACCCACGAAGCGGGCGCGGTGTCCTGCTGCAATTGCGCCGTCAGCAACACAGTCGCTAGGAGCGCGCGCCGGAGCCGTTCGGCGCGAACATGGTCACGATCACGTCGTCAGTGCTGGCCAGCCTGAACGAGCGCGATATCGATCGGAATTGCGAAGGACAGACCCTGGTGGCCACCCGTCTTCGAGTAGATGGTCGAATTGATCGCGATCACGCGGCCACGCAAGTCGAACAGCGAGTCGCCCGAGTTGCCGGGATTGATCGGCGCGTCAGTCTAGATAAAGGGGAGGTGGTTTCAAGGTTGAAGTGCAACAGAAACCCGTTGCGCCCGAAGGGCACCCCCCAAGGCAACGATTTACGTATCTCTTGAAATTTGAGTGGGTTAGGCGACATGCGGATTGATCTTCGAGAAGTCGAGCTTGCCGGCGATCAGAAACAGCAGGGTGCGCATGGTCGTGAGGTTGGTGTATCCGCGCGCCTTTCGCTTGGCGGCCTGGAAGAGTCCGTTGATGGCTTCCAGGAAGCCGTTGGTTTGACGCGTCTGGGTCCAGTCGACGATGCCGTCGAAATGACTGCGGATCATGCGGGCGACGGTCCTTCATCGGATCGACCTTCAAGCGAATGACTTTTGTGCACCACTGCTCGCGCATTTCGCTGACGACGTTGATCTGCTTGCGATCAAGAATCTCCCGAAGTTGCTCGCGATAGCGCCACGCGCGTGCGGTCCGCTTGGTCGTGACGTTCACGATCAGGGCATCGAGATCGGTGCGTTGCGCGGCGGTCAGCCGGTCGCGATTCTTCAGCAGCGACCATCGCAATCCCTTGGGTTCCGGATCGGTTCCTGCTCGATTCGCCGCATTGGATCCACAGCTTTCGACGCATGAGTGACGACGTGGAACTTGTCGAAGATGATGCGAGCATTCGGCAAGTTCATCTCGACGCCTTTGATGAACGGTAAGCGACTCGGCATGGCCGTCGTAGACGCCAGCAAAGATCGCCGCCAAAGTGGTGTCCATCATTTTCGAGGTGATGGACACCACTTTGTTAGACACAGAGAAGCCGGGTAGTCGCAAAGGACGCCCGAACCATAGTCCTGAGTTCCG
>JAYFSB010000063.1:0-7663 GCA_040946865.1 Burkholderia sp. | reverse complement strand
TTGTTTGTTGCGATGCGGCATAAATAAACGGGGACAGGCCGCGCGACACCCGACATCCCACGCCGGGCACCGGATTCGCCGGAATCAGGCCTTCAAGAACTGCTCACGCGCGCTGAGCCAGCGCGCCAGATGCTGGGTAACCACCTCGGGATGACGCGCGATCAAGGCGACGGCAGCTTCGCGGGCCGGCTCGATCAGCCAGCCGTCCTACTCCAGGTCGACGAAACGCAGCATGGCCGCGCCCGATTGTCGCGCCCCGAGAAATTCGCCGGGGCCCCGGATCTCGAGATCGCGCCGGGCGATCTCGAAGCCGTCGTTGGTCTCGCGCATGGTCTTTAGACGCGCGCGGCCAGCACTCGACAGCGGGCCACTGTACATCAGCACGCAGGCTGTCTCCGCCGTGCCGCGCCCGACGCGCCCGCGCAGCTGGTGCAGCTGCGCGAGCCCGAAACGCTCGGCATGCTCAATCACCATCAGCGAGGCGTTCGGCACGTCCACGCCGACTTCGATCACGGTGGTCGCCACCAGCAGCTGCACCTCGTTGCGCGCGAAGGCCTCCATCACGCTCGCCTTCTCGGCAGGCGAGAGCCGCCCGTGCACCAGACCGACGTTGACGCCGGGCAGCGCGGCCGCAAGCGTCTCGTAGGTCTCCACGACGGTCTGCAGCTGAAGCGTCTCACTCTCCTCGATCAGCGGGCAGACCCAGTAGACCTGGCGGCCCCCCAGCGCCGCATTGCACACGCGGCCGATCACCTCGTCGCGACGCGCGTCGGCGATCAGCTTGGTGACGATCGGCGTGCGCCCCGGCGGCAGTTCGTCGATGGTCGAGACTTCCAGGTCGGCGTAGTAAGTCATCGCCAGCGTGCGCGGAAGTCATCGCCAGCGTGCGCGGGATCGGCGTGGCCGACATCATCAACTGATGCGGCTGGAAGCCGGCCGGGTCGCCCGCCTTGGCACGCAGCGCGAGCCGCTGGGCTACGCCGAAGCTATGCTGCTCGTCGACGATCACCAGGCCAAGCCGCGCGAACTCAACCGTGTCCTGGATGATCGCGTGGGTGCCGATCACCAGCTGCGCGGTACCAAGCGCGGCCGCCTCGATCGCCGAGCGCTTCTCCTGGGTCTTCTGGCTGCCGGCCAGCCAGGCCACCGTCACGCCGAGCGGCTCCAGCCAGCCGCGCAGCTTGCGCGCATGCTGCGCGGCGAGGATTTCGGTCGGCACCATCAGCGCGGCCTGGTAACCCGCGTCAATCGCCTGCGCGGCGGCCAGCGCGGCCACCACCGTTTTGCCGCTGCCCACGTCGCCCTGCAGCAGCCGCTGCATCGGGTGCGCGAGCGTCAGGTCGCGCGCGATCTCGTCGACCACGCGTGTCTGCGCGCCGGTCAGCGAGAACGGCAGCGTCACGAACAGCCGCGCGAACAGCGAGTCTTTGTTGTCCGCGGCACGGCGCAGCATGGCCGGTGCCGCGCGCGCGACGCTCCTCGTGAGCTCGCTTGAGCGAGAGCTGCTGCGCGAGCAGCTCATCGAACTTGATGCGGATCCAGGCCGGGTGGGTGCCGTCAATCAGCGCGGTCTCGTCTGAATCAACGCCCGGGTGATGCAGCTGCCGTACCGCATCGGCCAGCGCCGGCATGCCGAGCGGACGCAGGTACGCGGCCTCGACCTCGGCCGGCAGCAGCTCGGGCAGCGGCGTGCGGGCCAGCGCATTGTCGATGGCCTTGCGCAGATAGTCTTGCGAGACGCCGACCGTGCTCGGATAGACGGGGGGTGTGAGCACCTGTGCCAGCGGCGTGTCCTCGTCGACCGCGCGCACCGCCGGATGCACGATCTCGAGTCCGAAGAAACCGCCGCGGATGTCGCCGCGCACGCGCAGCCGCTGGCCGATCGCCATCTGCTTGACCTGCGAGCCGTAGAAGTTCAGGAAGCGCAGCACCAGCTCGCTGCCGTTCTCGTCGCGCAACCGCACCAGCAGCTGGTGGCGCGGGCTATAGGTGACCTCGTTGTCGTAGACTACGCCCTCGGTCTGCGCGAGCTCACCGGGCAGCAGTTCACGCATCGGCGTGAGGGTAGTCTCGTCCTCGTAGCGCATCGGCAGGTGCAAGACCAAGTCGATCGAGCGTGTGAGGCCGAGCTTGGCGAGCTTGTCGTCGGTTTTGACGAGCTTGGGCGCGGCCTTGGCGGCCTTCTCCTTGCCCGCCTTCGAGGGTTTGTCGTCGGTGCCTTCGGCATCGCCCTGCGCCGCATTCGCGTCGGCCGGATCACTCTCGGCCGCCTTGCGCCGGCTGCGCCTGGCCGGTTTCGGCGCGGCCGCGTCGGCGGCCTCCACCGCGGATTCGGGGAGCCGCCCGTCGGGCCAGGGCGGCGGCGTGCGCGAGGGCGCTGGTGCCGCGCCCTCCTCGCGTCCATCGTGCGTGCCACGCGCGGGTTCGCTGCCGGGATCGGCGGCGGCATCGACGGGAACGCTACGGCGGGAAGGTACGGGCATCGGATCGGAATTCAGCAAGTGGCAAGCAAGTACAATGGCGGCTTTGACGTCACGACCCGGCGGTGCCCGCGGACCGCACGACCTCGCCATCATAGCGACTCGCGCACGGCTACACCCCCATTTTCTATGTTCAAGCTTTCCGATATCGATTTCGACCTGCCCCCCGAGCTGATCGCACAGACCGCGCTGCCCGAGCGCAACGCTAGCCGCCTGCTCGAGGTGGACGGCAGCGTCGCGCCCACGCGCCTCGCCGACAGCCGTTTCACCGAACTGCCCGAGTGCATCGGTGCCGGCGACCTGCTGGTGTTCAACGACACCAAGGTGCTGAAGGCGCGTTTCTTCGGCCAAAAGGCCAGCGGCGGCAAGATCGAGGTGCTGGTCGAGCGCGTGATCGGCCCGCGCACGGTGCTGGCGCAGATCCGCTCCAGCAAGAGCCCGGTCGAGGGCAGTACGCTGCGGCTGGCCGAGGCCTTCGAGGTAACGGTGGGCGATCGTGTCGTGCCCTTCTTCACGCTGCATTTCCCCGATGACTGCCTAGCGCTGATCGAGCGCCACGGCTGCCTGCCACTGCCTCCCTACATCGAGCACGATCCAAACGCGACCGACGAAACGCGCTACCAAACGGTGTTCGCCAGCAACCCGGGTGCGGTTGCCGCGCCCACCGCCGGCCTGCACTTCGACGAGGCGCTGCTGGCCATGCTGCGCGCGCGCGGCGTCGAGACCGCCACGCTGACCCTACATGTCGGTGCCGGCACCTTCCAGCCGGTGCGCGTCGACAACATCGCCGAGCACAAGATGCACAGCGAGCGGTACGAGCTGAGCGACACGCTGGTCGCGCAGCTCGCGGCGACGCGCGCGCGCTGCGGCAAGGTGGTGGCGGTCGGCACTACCTCGATGCGCGCGCTCGAGGCGGCCGCACGCGCCGCGGAACACGAGGGCCGGCCGCTCGCGCCCACCCGCGCCGAAACCGACATCTTCATCACGCCGGGTTATGCCTTCCGCGTGGTGGACCGGCTGGTGACAAATTTCCACCTGCCGAAGTCAACTCTGCTGATGCTGGTCTCGGCCTTCGCTGGGGTCGAGACGATCCGCGACGCCTACCGCCACGCGATTGCCGAGCGCTACCGCTTCTTCAGCTACGGCGACGCGATGCTGCTGACGCGCCGCGATCCCGAATAAACCCGAAACGAGAGCGCCACCCTCGTCTTCCAGAACGAGCCGCCGCGAATTCCACGACAACCCACTATGAGCGCCGGACTATTCTCCGGTAGCAAGAAGCACCACGCGATGAACGATCGCCAATCGGAACCCGTGCAAGCGCACGTTCCGCCCGAGAACGGGCTCAAGTTCAAACTGCTGACCACCGACAGTCACGCTCGGCGCGGCCGCGTCACGTTGAACCATGGCGTGGTGGAGACGCCAATCTTCATGCCGGTTGGCACCTACGGCACTGTCAAGGCGGTCCAGCCGCGCGAGCTGCACGAGATGCAGGCGCAGATCATCCTCGGCAACACCTTCCACCTCTGGCGGCGCCCCGGCCTCGAGACCATCGGCGCGCACGGCGGCCTGCACCACTTCATGGGCTGGAACAAGCCGATCCTGACCGACTCGGGCGGCTTCCAGGTGTTCTCGCTGGGCGACCTGCGCAAGATCACCGAGAACGGCGCGACCTTCGCCTCGCCGATCAACGGCGACAAGCTGTTCCTGTCGCCGGAAGTGTCGATGCAGATCCAGAAGGTGCTGAACTCGGACATTGTTATGCAATTCGACGAATGCATGCCCTACGCCACCGACGGCGTGCCGACTACCCACAAGGAAGTTGCCGAATCGATGCGCATGTCGCTGCGCTGGGCTAAGCGCTCGCTCGACGAGTTCAACGGCCTGGGCAACCCCAATGCGCTGTTCGGCATCGTGCAGGGCTGCATGTTCGAGGACCTGCGCGACGAATCGCTGGCGGGCCTGGCCGAGCTCGACTTCCATGGCTACGCGATCGGCGGGCTGTCGGTCGGCGAGCCCAAGGAAGACATGATGCGCGTGCTGCAGCACGTCGGCCCCAAGCTGCCGGCGCACAAGCCGCACTACCTGATGGGCGTGGGCACGCCCGAGGACCTGGTGGAAGGTGTGGCCAACGGCGTCGATATGTTCGACTGCGTGATGCCGACCCGCAACGCGCGCAACGGCTGGCTGTTCACGCGCTTCGGCGACGTCAAGATCCGCAACGCGACGCACAAGAACTTGCTGCGCCCGCTTGACGAGAGCTGCAGCTGCTACACCTGCCGCAACTTCACGCGGGGCTACCTGCATCACCTGCACCGCGTCGGCGAGATCCTCGGCGCGCAACTTAACACGATCCACAACCTGCACTACTACCTGACACTGATGAGCGAGATCCGCAAGGTGATCGAAACGCACAGCTTCGAGGCCTTCCGCCTTCGTTTCGCGGCCGACCGGGCTCGCGGCGTCGAGTAGTGCGAGGCGAGTGCCGGCGTGCCTGCCGCCCACGGTTTCGTCATACCCTTGTCGAACGATATCGACATGCTCGCCGCTGCGAGTTTTCAGGCAGCGCGCCAGCCTTGGTACCGCCGAAACATTACAATATACTTTCTCGAATCGAGGCCTGTGTGCGGGAAATACGGAACAAATCCCGAGGTGATGTCTTAACAGCTTGATCTCAAAGCATATTTTCCATGCTGTCGCGGTTTTCGCCGGTGGTAAAATGGCTGACTATTTTTCTGATTTTCTCAAACGGAGAGACCAACGTGTCGTTGTCCATTATCAGCAATGCATTCGCCGCGCAAGGCGCTGGCGGCAGCGCCGAATCGAGCCTGATGAGCTTCCTGCCGCTCATCTTGATGTTCGCGGTGCTTTACTTCATCATGATCCGGCCGCAGATGAAGCGTCAGAAAGAGCATCGCAACATGCTCGCCACGATGGCCAAGGGCGACGAAGTCGTGACCAACGGCGGCCTGGTCGGCAAGGTCACCAAGGTCGGTGAAGCCTACGTCGGCGTCGAGGTAGCGGAAGGCACCGAGATCACGGTCCAGAAGTCGGCCGTGACGACCATCCTGCCAAAGGGTACAATCAAATTGCTGTAAGCCACACTTCTAGCGTCCGGCTCTCGCGCGGACTGCGCGAGAGCCGGACGCGACGTTTTTCAAGCCAACCTTTCCATTCGGCCCTTGGCGGTTTCAAGGTTGAAGTGCAACCAAAGCCGGTTACGCCCGAAGGGCATCCCCCAAGGCAACGATTTCATGATGATGCTGACGAGCATCGAACGATTCGGGCATGAACAGTTCGGCCGGACACGTCCAGTCCGCGCTCTTGCGCGGGAGGGTGTTCACCTGCCAGGCGATGTCGTCGAGCTCGGCCTGGAAAAACACGGCCAGCTCCGTACCCTTGGGTATGTACTGGCGCAGCAGCCCGTTGGTGTTCTCGTTGCGCCCGCGCTGCCAAGGGCTCTATGCGGATCAACAAAGTAGACCGTGATGCCGGTGGTCTCGCAGAGCTGCTCATGCCTGGCTATCTCCCGTCCCTGATATAGGTCATGGAAAGACGGCGCTGGGCGTCGATGCGGTTCAGGATCATGCCGAACGAAGTAACGGCGGCGTCGGCAGTGGCGTTCTCCATTTTGCCCAGGGTGACGAACAGCGAGGTGCGTTCGACCAGCGTCGCGAACGAAGACGCATTATGCGTGCCCTTAATCAGGTCGCCTTCCTAGTGCCTCGGCATGATCCGCTCGTCGATCTCAGCCGGACGATCGTGGATGCTGATCCGGTGGTATTCGGCACGCGCCCGGGGCCGCCGGCTCTTGCTGAGCCTGTCGCAGACAGGCGATCTGTTCCGCTAGCAACTGGCCGCGCTGCCAGGCGAGCGGCACATGATAGCCGCCAGCGAGCAACGGACGGCCCGGTCCCTGCTTCGCGGCTGATCGAACTCGGTGCGAGATACAAGCAGCGGGCAATTGCCCGCTGCTTGTATCTCTGCTCAAGGCTCAGCTGGATCATCGTGTGCTCTTCACAACTTAAATGTTTGTAGGTTCCCATCGCAACACAATGCCTCTCGGTAGCTGTTGCACTTCAGATTTGAGGCCGCCCCTTCCATGAATCGTTACCCCATCTGGAAATATGTCGTGATGGTCGTCGCGCTCGCGATCGGCCTTTTGTACATATTGCCCAACTTCTACGGCGAAGCGCCGGCGGTGCAGGTGTTAAGCGGCAAGGCCACGGTCAAGATCGACTCGGGCACGCTTGACCAGGTGCAAGCTGCGCTGGCCGCCGCCCAGGTCGCGCCGGACGACATCATCTTCGATAATTCGGCGAACAACACGAACATCCGCGTGCGCCTGAAGGACACCGATACCCAGCTGCGCGTGAAGGATCTCGTGCAGAAGGCGCTCAACAGCGACCCGAGCGATCCGCAATACGTCGTCGCGCTGAACCTGCAGAGCGCCTTGCCGCGCTGGCTGACCGCGCTGCACGCGCTGCCGATGTACCTCGGCCTGGACTTGCGCGGCGGCGTGCACTTCCTGCTGCAGGTCGACATGACCGGCGCGCTGATCAAGAAGCTCGACTCGGACACCTCCGACGCGCACTCGCAGCTGCGCAACAAGGGCATCCGTGACGGCGACGTGAATCGCGTCGATCTATCGGTGGTCGCCAACTTTGCCGACCAGGACACCGCTGAGCAGGCGCGCCGCTTCCTGACCGGCTCGATCACCGAACTGCAATGGGCCACCCAGCTGGGCGGCGGCTACCAGGTGGTCGGCACCTTCTCGCCAGCCGTGCAGGCCACCGTCGAGGACGCCGCGCTCAGGCAGAATT
Source organism: Burkholderia sp. (assembly GCA_040946865.1). Taxonomy (GTDB): domain Bacteria; phylum Pseudomonadota; class Gammaproteobacteria; order Burkholderiales; family Burkholderiaceae; genus Burkholderia. The sequence goes on along the minus strand of JAYFSB010000063.1, from coordinate 360 downwards.
TGACCACCCTGCACAACCGCGTCAACGAACTCGGTGTGTCCGAGCCGATCCTCCAGCAGCAGGGTCGCTACCGCATCGTGGTCGAGCTGCCGGGCGTACAGGACACCGCCAAGGCCAAGGACATCATCGGCCGCACCGCCACGTTGGAAACGCGCCTGGCAGACCCGGTCAACCTGCACCCGAACCCGAACGACTCGGTACCGCCGGGCGACGAGCTGTTCACGCAAGGCAACCAGGCACCGGTGCTGCTGCGCAAGCAGGTGATCTTCACGGGCGATCGCATCATCGACGCCTCGGCCGGTTTCGACGAACACCAGCGCCCCTCGGTCAACATCCGCCTCGACGCGGCGGGTGGCCGCG
>JAYFSB010000062.1:0-7674 GCA_040946865.1 Burkholderia sp. | reverse complement strand
ACTTCGTTCATGATCGATTCGCTACGCAGGCTTGACGACATCGCGAATGCAGACACTTGATCAGCATTGCCTTAACTCAGACGGGACCCGGTGCTGATGACGGCTGTCTCCGACCTGGAGCGTTGCACCGTGCCGAGCTGGATCGCTCAAGCGTCCTTCGCCGACGTGGGACGCTTCAGCAGACCGATCAGCAGCGCCGTCACCACGGTGCCGGCCACGATCGCCAACGTGTAGGTGCCAAGGTGCGTGACCGCGTTCGGGATCGGCAGCACGAAGATGCCGCCATGCGGCACCTTTAACTCGACGCCGGTCGCCATCGAGATCGCGCCCGTAATCGCCGAGCCGACGATGCACGACGGGATCACCCGCATCGGATCTCGCGCCGCGAACGGAATCACGCCCTCGGTGATGAAGGCGATGCCGAGCACTGCGGCCGCGTTGCCGGCCTCGCGCTCCTCGGTGCCGAAGCGCGAGCGGAACAGCCAGGTGCCCAGCGCGATGCCGAGCGGCGGCGTCATGCCGGCCGCCATGGTGGCCGCCATCGGTGTATAGACCTGGCTCGCGATCATCCCGGCGCTGAAGGCATAGGCGGCCTTGTTGATGGGGCCACCCATGTCGACCGCCATCATCCCGCCGAGGAGCGCGCCGAGCACCACCGCGCTGCCCGACTGCATCGAGCGCAGCCAGCCCTCCAGGGTATGCAGCGCGGCCGCCACCGGTGTGCCCACCACGTAGAGCATCAACAGGCCGACGATCAGCGTCGACAGCAGCGGGATGATCAGCACCGGCTTCAGGCCTTCCAGGTTGCGATGCAACCGCAGGTGGCGATTGATTAGCAGTGCCGCGTAACCAGCCAGGAAGCCAGATACAATGCCCCCCAGGAAACCGGCACCGAGGTTCGCGGCCAGCATCCCGCCCACCATGCCTGGCGCGATGCCGGGCCGGTCTGCGATCGAGTAGGCGATATAGCCCGACAGCGCCGGCACGATTAGCGCGAAGGCCGATTTCGCGCCGATTTGGAATAGCGACCAGGCCAGCGTGCCCTTGTGCACGTCGTCGAAGGCATAGATACCGCCCAGCGCGAAGGATAGCGCGATCAGCAGGCCGCCCGCCACCACGAAAGGCAGCATGAAGGACACGCCCGTCATCAGGTGACGATAGAAGCCGGGTGCCTTCGCGTTGCGGGCCTGCTTGTCCGCCGCGACCTGATCGGCCAGCGAGGCACCCGCCGTGGACGTGATGACGGGCATGGCAGTGTCACGGCTCGCCTCGGCGATGGCGCGTTTGAGCAGCGCGGTGCCGCCGCCGATCGCGCCCTTCGTGCCGGTCTCGTAGAGACGCTTTCCGACGAAGCGCGATTTGTCGACCTGCGTATCGGCGGCGATCACCACCAGGTCGGCCTCGACGATCTGCACCTCGGTCAGACGGTTCTGCGCGCCTACCGAGCCCTGCGTCTCGATATGGATCGTGTGGCCGAGCTGGCGTGCGCCCTGCGCGAGCCCTTCGGCCGCCATGAAGGTATGGGCGATGCCGGTCGGGCAGGAGGTGATCGCGACGATCTTCAGCGCCGGCGATGCCGTGTTTGCGGCCGGTTCCGAAGCGCCCGTCGATCGAAGAACCGACGAAACCGTCAAAACCGCCGGCACCGCGCCGTCCGCATCGGCCGCCGCGCGTGCGACCCGCTCCACCACCTCGTCCGCCTCGCGGATCGCGCGCTCGATCGAGACGCGATGAATCGCCTTGCCGGCGAACGGTGTCTCGTCGATGTCGGCCGTATCGTCGGCGGCGATCAGCACCGCATGTGCCGCGCCGATCTGCTCGGCCGTCAGCGGCGAGCCAATGCCCAGCGCGCTGCGTGTCTCGATCTCGAGCATGCCGCCCAGGCACCGCGTCGCGCGCAGCAAGGCCTGCGCCGCCATCACTGGCGCGGCGCAGCGCTCTGGTGCCGCCACTAATCCAATCAGTCTTTCCATGATGTCTCCGCTGCCGCGCCGCCCGCGCGGGGTCGCACGGCACCGTCGGCCGCGATTGTGAAGGTGTTGAGCTCGACGCGCGCCGCGTGCGCATCGAGGGTTGCGTGATCCGGCAGATACGGGCCGACGCGCGCCAGCTTGGCCGCCGCGAAGGCCGTCGCGCGGCACCCGGCCTCGGCCCAGTCGCGGCCCTCGACGAGGCTCGCCACCAGCCCGGCGACGAAGGCGTCGCCGGCTCCCACCGTGCTGGCTACCGGCACACGTAAGGGCACCGCGTGAAAACCGTCGAGTTCAGCCGAGTCTGTCGTGCAGATGCCGAATGCACCCTGCTCGCCGAGCGACACGGCGACGTAGCGCACGCCGCGCCCCACCAGCTCGCGCGCCGCGTCGAGCAACGCCTCGCGGCTGTCGAGCGGCCGGCCTAGCACTGCCGCCAGCTCATCGCGATTGGGCTTGACCAGGTCCGGCAGTTCGCGCGGATCGTTCCAGCCCAGCACGGCGGCCAGCGGCGCGCCGCTGGTATCGAGCGCGACGCGCGCACCCACCTTGCGCAGCACGCGCGTGGCGCGACGATAGAAGTCCGCGTCGACGCCGGGCGGCAGGCTGCCAGCCAGCACGAACCAGCGCCGCGGTGCCGCCAGCGAGGCAAGCCGCGCCTCCAGCGCCGCCAAGTCGTGCGCCGTGGCCCGCACGGTAGCGAGATTGAGGTCGGTGGTCTCGCCGCGCGCCAGATCGACCAGCTTGACGTTGGTGCGCGTGCGCCCGGCGATGCGCACGAAACGATCGTCAATCCGCTTGTCGGCGAACATCGTCTCGAAGGCCTCGCTGCCCTCGCGGCCCAGCAGGCCCGTGACGATCGTCGCGATGCCGTAGTCGGCCAGGCAGCCGGCGACGTTGACGCCCTTGCCGCCTGCGTTGATCTCGAGCGATTCGGCCTGGTTCACGGTACCGAGCGCGAGCCCGGCCACGCGCACGGTCTGGTCGAGCGCGGGATTCGGCGTGACGGTCACCACCACGCGCGCGGCGTCCGCCGCCGGTCGGGTCGTGATGCTCATGCCGGCCGCCTCGTCCTTGGCCTCGCCGCCGTCGAGCGCGCGTACGACGTCGACATCGGTGCCATCAAGCGCGCGACGCGCCAGCGCGCGCAGCGCATCGAGCCGCGAGGCGCGCAGCCGTGTCTTCACGGCCGGGATGTCGCGCACGCTCATCGACAGCTCGTCAACCCCGAGCCCCGCCAGGATCGCTGCACCGAGCGGCTCGCCGGCCAGCCCGCCGCACACGCCGACCCACTTGCGATGCTGGCGCGCGCCGTCCACCGTCTGCGCGATCATGCGCAGCACGGCCGGATGCAGGCTCTCGGCCATCCGCGCCAGTTCGGGATGCTCGCGATCGATAGCGAGCACGTATTGCGTGAGGTCGTTGGTGCCGATCGAGAAGAAGTCGACGATCTCGGCAAAATGGTCGGCCAGCGCCGCGGCCGAGGGCGTCTCCACCATGATACCGAGCGGCACGGTGGGCGCGTCGAGCTCGGCGCGCACCGTCTCGGCCAGCGCGATCGCTTGGCGCGCCTCGTCGAGCGTGGACACCATCGGGAACATGATCCACAGCGGGCCGTGCTGGGCGGCGCGATAGAGCGCGCGCAGCTGTGGCACGAACAGGTCGGGTCGGCGCAGGCACAGCCGCAGCCCGCGTACGCCGAGAAAGGGATTCGATTCGTGCGGCAGGTTCAGGTAGGGTACCTGCTTGTCGCCGCCGATGTCGAGCGTGCGGATGATCAGGTGCCGCCCGCCGCTGGCTTCCACCATCTGCCGGTAGCAGGCGTATTGCTCGTTCTCGTCCGGCGCGTCGTGGCGCTCCAGGAATAGGAACTCGGTGCGCATCAGGCCGACGCCGTCGGCACCGTTCTCGATCGCCGCCTTCACCTGCGTCGGCCGCGTGATGTTCGCGCCGATCTCCAGCACATGGCCGTCGAGCGTAACAGCCGGCAGCGCGCGATTCGCGGCTGCGCAGTGCTGCGCTTCGACGAACTGCCGCTGCGCCTCGGCCACGCGCTCGCGATCGGCCGCCGACACGCCGGCATAGAGCCGCCCCGCGTTGCCGTCGAGCACCACATGGTCGCCGTCGCGCAGGTTCAGCAGCACGGTGCCGCAGGCCACGGCCGCCGGCACACCGAGCGTTCGCGCGAGGATCGCCGTATGCGAGGTCGGGCCGCCTGCCACGGTGCAGAAGCCAAGTGTGACGGCTGGGTCGAGCTGGGCAGTGTCGGAGGGAGTGAGATCCTCGGCGATCAGGATCGAGGGTGTGCCCTGCCCGGCACCGCCCGACACACTGGCCAGGCCCGTCACGCCAGCATCGCCGAGATGGCGGAGCACGCGGCGCGCGACATCGCGCAGGTCGGTGGCGCGCGCCGCCAGCAGCGGATCAGGCAGCGCCGCCAGCTTCGCCGCCTGCGGCTCGGTGGCGCGATGCCAGGACCAGGCCAGCCCGTGCCCGTCGATCACCAGGCGCGCTGTCTCGTCGAGCAGCGCGGCGTCGTTGAGCAACTCGCGCTGCGCAGCGAAGATCGCGCCCTCGGCCTCGCCGAGCCGCGCGCCGGTCTCGCGCGCCAGGGCCTCGAGCTCGCGGGCTGTGCTCGCCAGCGCCGCTTCGAGGCGGGTGGCGGCATCGAGCGGATCGTCGGCGCGGTCCTCGATCTGGAGCTTCTCCGCCAGCATCAGGCGCACCGGCCCGGCCACAAAACCGGGCCCGGCACCGATGCCCTCGAACACGGTGACTGGATCGCGCGGCGTCCACAGCGCTGGCTGCGCCTGCTGGCGGGGCAGCCGCGCCGCGTCGGCGCACGCGTGCTCCTCGGCCGAAAGGGCCTCGATGGTCCGCTTCAGCGCAACCAGCGCCTCAGTCGCGTCGACGCCCTGCGCCGACAGCACCAGCACGGCATTCGCGGTGACACCCAGCTGCAGCAGGCTGACCAGGTTCTTGGGATCGGCGGCGGTATCGCCGTGACGCACGCGAAGCGCCGCCTGGAAGCGTTTCGCACTGGCCACCCAGGCACTGGCGGGGCGCGCATGCAGCCCATGCGGATAGTCGAGCACCAACTCGACGCGCTCGGCGTAATCGGCCGGCGTGGCACGGACGATCGCGGCCGAGCCGGCGTCGGGCACCACCACGGCATCGCCGTCGAGCGCATCGACGATTGCCTGCGCATTGCGCGTCGCGAGCAACTGCTCCAGGCACGCCGGATTACCGATCAGGCGCGTCAGCCGCTGCAGCAGCACGATGTGCTGGTCCGACTGCGCGGCGATCGCGACCACCAGGCGGGCACGATCGCCGTCGCGCCATTCGACGCCCTCGGGCAGCTGCAGCACTGCCACGCCGGTGCGGCGGATCAGGTGGCGGTCCTCCTGCAGGCCATGCGGGATCGCCACACCATGGCCGAGATAGGTGTTCGAGACCTGCTCGCGGCCGTGCAGGCTGGCCACATAGGCTGGCTCGATCACGTCGGCCTCGACCAGCAGTGCGCCGGCCTGGTCGATCGCATCGTGGCGGGAGGCGGCCCGGGCGGCGAGCCGGACCTGCCCCGCTGTAAGCAAGGACGACATCGCGTCTCCTGACGATTCGTTGGAATGGGCGTATTGGAATCGATACCACTTTTTCCGTCAAGCCACACAGGGGAATTGAAAATCGGCTGAAATTCGCGCCAAGCCCCGCTAGAATGCGCAGGCACGCTTGTTTCCTGGCACCGGCGGCGGTTCAGGATCGCTGCGGCGATCCCGTTGAATCAGGGTATTTCCCGATCCAAGAACTGAAATCGATACCAGTCAGATATGACACTACGCATCAAGGATATCGCCGAGGCGGCCGGCGTGTTGGTCACCACCCGTCTCGCGCGTGCTGTTCAATAACGGCACGGTGTGCGACAGCGTGCGCCAGTGCGTGCTCGAGATGATCGGGCGGCTTCGGACTACCGGCCCAATGCGGCCGCGAGCAGCACGCGGCCTTTCTCGACGTGCTGGCCCGTCACAGCCTGGGAGGGTACGCCGAATTCGTCGAGCCGAACGCGAAAACCGCACGCACGCGCGTAGACTAGACACCTGAGCTTGGCGAGGTTACCGGGGGGCGGGGTGGCCCGAGGCAATCGTGGCCAGCAACGGCCTGTGCTGCTACTTGGCATCTACTGCGCGAGGCCGGCGCGCGCGTGCCTGAGGACGTCGCGCTGGCCGGCTTCGACAACGACGCCTGACCGACCTGGTCACGCCGGGCGTGACCGTGATCGCGCAGCCTGTCTACAAGATCGGCAAGAACGCCATGCAGTTGCTGACGCAACGGTTGGCGGAACCGGGGATGTCGGCGCGAACGCTGTTGCTGCCCCGGGGGAATTGATCGTGCGGAGGGCGATGGCGGCGCCTGATGCCGCTGGAGCCGTTCCGCCCACCGCGATGGATGTGCGCCGGCGAGGGCCCGGGATGGGCTCAGACGTCGAACTTCGCGCCCTGCGCGAGCGGTAGCTCGCGGATGTCGTTGGTGAAGATCGACGAGGACAGCCCCTGCGGCACGCCGTTGTGCAGCGCTACGGCCTCGTCGAGCGAATCGTATTCGAGCACACGTAGAGGCTCGGCGCGAAGGTCTCGCACTCGACCACCGCCGATTGCTTCGGCATCCGCACGATCGCGGGGCGCACGTAGAACGCATCCGCGCCAACGACCTCGACCCGTGCGCCGAGCACCTTGGCGCACCCGATCCCCATCCGCACGCTGCGCGGTCGCGCTGACCACCGGCACCTTCGGAGAGGCGGCCAGCACCTGGCCTACCTAGCGGCCGCCGATCACCAGCTAGCTCAAGCCCTTGGGCATCACGCCGGGATGTGCGGCCTCGAACTCGCGCACTACCCGGGCGAACAGCGCGTCGCAGGCGATCGCCGTCAGCGGCATCTTCTTCGAGGGCTTCCAGGACCAGACCGCGACCGGGAAATTGAAGGGCCGAGATCACGCCGCAGACGCCGAACGGATGCCAGGTCTCCATCATGCGGTGGCCGAGGCGTTCCGAGGCGATCGTCAGGCCGTAGAGCTGGCGCGACAGGCTGACCGTAAAATCGCAGATGTCGATCATCTCCTGCACCTCGCCCAGCCCTTCCGAGGTGATCTTGCCGGCCTCGAGCGTGACCAGACGGCCGCACGCGGCCTTGTGCTTGCGCAGTACGTTGCCGAAGCGGCGCGCCAGCGCGTGAAAGCGGCATGCACGGCGTCGATCTTGCGCGTCACGTCGGCGGCGCTGTCGGTGGCGAGGGTGACCAGCACGCTGCCGTCGAGTGGCGAGATCGATATGCCGAACTCGGCGAGCAGGGGCTGGATGGAAAGGGCGGGAGTCGTCGTGGTGGTCATGATGGGTTGGCCATGTATAAGGGTTCGCGAGGATCTGTGCGGCGGCGCGGGCCGGATAGGCGACGCGCGACGCCGTCCGGTGACGAAGCCAATCGGCAGAAGGAAGATAAGGAAGATACCAGAGCCCGCGCTTGCCTCTCCTCCCGCTCTGCAGCAAGGCCGCGGGCGTTTGCCCGATCTCGCTGGGCCGCTGCCGACGGATTAGGATGCCGGGCACGTACCGTTCCAGCGAAGTCGCGTCACGATGGTAAGCGACTCGGCATGGCCGTCGTAGACGCCAGCAAAGATCGACGCCAAAGTGGTGTCCATCATTTTCGAAGTGA
>JAYFSB010000061.1:0-7678 GCA_040946865.1 Burkholderia sp. | reverse complement strand
ACAACTTCGTTCATGATCGATTCGCTACGCAGGCTTGACGACATCGCGAATGCAGACACTTGATCAGCATTGCCTTATATTAAAAAAGGTGCTTATATTCTGTCTTTTACGTAACGAGACATGATGGTACAAACGTTACTGAGCGACGAAGTATGGAACAAAGTCCAAGCTATCCTGCCGGGCAAGGATAGGCGACCGTGGCCGAATGGCATCCAACAATCGCTGGTTCCCCGAAGCGGTGCGGTGGATTGCCCGAACTGGCAGTCCATGGCGCGATCTTCCCGCGGAATTCGGCCGATGGCATACGGGTATATATCCGTTTCTCGCGCTGGCGAAGCCAGGGTGTCTGGCCGCGGGTGGCGAATGCTTTGACAGGCGAGACGGAAATCGAGCACATCCTTATCGATTCGACGATCGTGCGAGCGCACCAGCATTTGGCCGGGGCCTTAAAAAAAGTGGGCCGCAAGCGCTCGGACCTTCCCGAGGTGGACTAAGTACCAAACTGCATTTGACGGTGGATTCGAAGGGTCGCCCGTTGCGACTGATCGTAGGTCGCCGACATCTCGTGCGCGCCGCAACGGGTCGAGCATCCGCGCACCGGAGCGGTTATCGCAGACAAGGGCTACGATGCTGACCACTTCGTGCAACGAATTTGGGCCACTCGTGTAAAGGTCGTGATTCCCCCGCGTTCGAATCGCCAGACAAAACGCCGCTACAACCGTGTGCTCTACCGTACAGGCAACCTGGTCGAACGGTTCTTCAATCGCATTAAGCATTTTCGCCGCGTCTCCACTCGATATGACAAGCTTGCCGAGAGCTATCTCGTGTTTGCATCGCTTGCCTGCGCGTTCGGGCCAGTCGTAAATGTGAACACTACCTAGATCCTCGACATCGCGCGTATTTCGCGGTGCACTGCCCCTGCAGCTACCAGAGCACATGCGGCATGCTGACGTTCTCGCACACCGCGTTGTTCCAGTCGGTTGGCCGCGTGTCGTCGCAGTAGAAGCTGCGCAGGTACGTGTAGAGCTAGTCGCGCTCGCGGGCTTGCGCCTCGCGACCGACAGGTCGGGCGGCGTCACGCCGAACCAGTTCTTCGCGTCATCCGGCCGCATCGCGACGCTCATCGTATTGCCCGACCTTGTCCGTCGAGAGCAGGAGATTCGCCTCGATCTCCTTTTGAGAAATCCCCAGATCCGTCAGGCGGTTGTAGCGCAGCAGATTGGCGCTATGGCAATTTAGGTAGTAGTTTACGAACAATTGCACGCCATGCTGCAGGGCAACGAGATTTGCCGCGTTATCGGGTGCCCGGTCGAGCGGGAGATTAGCCTCGTCAGCGCGCGCCGGGCCCGTCGCCAGCGCGAGCAATGCGGCCCCGATCAGCAGGAACGTCTTCAGCAGCGTCCTCATCATCGTGTTCTCCTCGTTCGCATTAATGGGGTCGGAAATTGACCCGCTCGGGCGGACGCTTGAACGTGCCCAATCGGGTCTAGAACGGCATGCCGAGGAAGAACTCGAAGTAGATCAGCGCGCAGAACTGCGCGATCAGAGTCTTGGCTGGTGACGGGGACCTCGTGTCGAGGAAGGCGAGGACGAAGATCCCCAGGAACACCTTGTGGAAGGTCGGCCGGTAGCGGATCGACTTGACCGGGCTGCGGCCCAGCCAGGGCAGGAAGGACAGCGAGATGACCGCCGAGCCCATCACCACTACGCCCCGCCCCAGAACTTCGATTCGGTCAGCGCCATGAAGATCACCAGCGCGGCGACCAGCACCAACAGCACGATCACCACCATCAGTAGGATCTTAAACGGGTCGTGGTGGTGGCGCGCAACATCGCGTAAAAGGCCGTGAAGTACCAGACCGGCGCATTTCGGGTGGCGTCTGCAACGGATTGGCCGGGATAAAATTGTTGACCTCCAGGAAGTAGCCGCCCATTTCCGACGCGAAGAAAAGATAAGCGCGAAGATGATCAGGAACACGCAGACGCCGAAGAAATCGTGCATCGAATAATAGGGATGGAACTAGATGCCGTCCGGGTTGTTCGAGCCCATCTTGTGCAGCGCCACCAGGTGTGCGACCACCAGCCCCACCAGCACCAAGCGGGATCGCGATTACGTGGAAGGCGAAGAAGCGGTTCAGCGTCACGTCGGACACCACGTAGTCGCCGCGGATCCAGAGCGAGAGATCGGGGCCGACGAAGGGGGCGAGAATAGGTTCACGATCACCTGCGCGCCCTAAAACAACATCTGGCCCCAGGGCAGCAGGTAGCCGAGGAAGGCCTCGGTCATCAGGCACAGGAAGATCGCAGCCGAAGATCCAAATCAGCTCGCGCGGCTTACGGTACGAGCCGTAGAGCAGGCCGCGGAACATGTGCAGGAGAGCCACAACTACCACGAAGAACATCGAGGTGCCGGTAAGAGTATATGTAGCGGATCAGCCAGCCCCAGGGCACCGCGCGCATGATGTACTCGACCGACGCGAAGGCCGGCGTCGAGTCAGACTTGTAGTTCATAGTAGGAAAGATATGCCGGTGACGATCTGGTTGACCAGCACCAGCAGCACCAGCGAACCGAAGAAGTACCAGAAGTTGCAGTTCTTCGGCGCGTAGTACTCGGTCACGTGCTTCTCGATCAAGGCCGTGAGTGGGAAGCGCTCGTCGATCCAGCCCGTCGTGGAGACATGCTTGTTATCGGTCGCCATCACGCTTCTCCTTTCTCGTCCTTACCGATCACCACCGTGGCGGCCGAGGAGGCGAACATGTAAGGCGGAATATCGAGATTCTGTGGGCGCCGACTTATTTTTGAAGACGCGACCGGCAAGGTCGTAGGTCGACCTCGTGGTAGAGGCAGAGGACGCCACCCGGCCAGTCGTCGGGCAGGTTCAGCTGCGGGCTGTGGGAGCGCAGCGCGAAGTGGGCGTGCAGCCTAGGTGGCATGCACAAGGCCAGCACGACGAGGATATTCTTGTGGTCAGTACGCGAGCGATACCTCGTTGTCGCAGTACGACGGCAGCGGCATCGCATACGGGTTCCTGGTCTTGGGATCGGCCAGTTCCGAATCGGCCTTCTTCACGTCGGCGAGCATCGCGTCGATGCGGTTCAGGATCCAGACAGGCTTGCCACGCCAGACCACGATGACGAGCTCGCCGGGCTTGAGCGCGCTGATGTCGACCTCGACCGGTGCGCCGGCCGCTGTCGACGTGTTTCTCTTCTTTATCTCGCATCTCACGCTTCACTTCTGAGTTAGATTCACCGTCACGACTTCGCATACCGCCGCTAGTTTGCGCGAACGGGGGGCCGATTTTCAAGGCTTGAATCTCGAAATCGACCAGAAGTCATTGATCGTCAAAGGTTTACCCTCATCACCGATCGATGTTTTCAACTCAGTTGTTAAGCGAACGCTTTATACCGTTTCGTGGGTGCGTCGCTGCATTTCCGTGGTCTCAGACCGGATTCGGGATGTCGATGAAAGTATGCTCGAGGCCGAAATGCTCTGACAAATGGCGGCCCAGCGCCTGGATACCGTAGCGCTCGGTGGCATGGTGCCCCGCCGCAACGAAGGCCACGCCGCTCTCGGCCGCCGCATGCGTGACGAATTCGGAGGCTTCGCCGGTCAGGAACACGTCGGCACCCGCGTCGATGGCGGCGTCGAAATAACTTTGCGCGCTGCCGGTGCACCAGGCCACCCGACGCAGCAGCGGCTGGTCCGCGTCGCCCAGCACCAGCGGCGCGCGGCCCAGCGTATTCTCGACCTTGGCCGTGAAGTGCTGGAGCGAAACCGCCATCGGCAGGGTCGCCATCCAGCCCAGGCCGTGCTCGCCGAAATAGCTGTCGGCCATCAGGCCGAGCCGTGCACCGAGCTGCGCGTTGTTGCCGAAATTGGGATGCGCGTCGAGCGGCAGGTGGAAGGCGAACAGGTTCAGTTCGTTGGCAAGCAGCAGCTTCAGGCGCTGGTACTTGCGACCCGTCACCTGCGGCACCTCGTGGCACCAGAAATAGCCGTGGTGGACCAGCACCGCGTCGGCACCCGATTCGACTGCGCGCTCGAGAAAGGCCAGCGAGGCGGTCACGCCGGTGGCGATCCGCTCGATGCGTCGGCACCCCTCAACCTGCAGCCCGTTCGGGCAGTAGTCCTTGAAGCGCGCAATGTCGAGGGTATTGTTCAAGTACAATTCGAGTTCGATCCGGTCCATATATTCCTCTAATATCTTCAAATGCTTAGACGCTTCTGGCTGTTCTTCGCACAGGCTGTGACGATACTGCTCGCGCTGATATTCATCGTCGCGACCCTCAAGCCGCAGTGGCTACAGCGACAGGGGCAACTCGGCAAGCAGCTGGCGGTGCCGATCGTGGCGCTGCGTGAGGTGGTGCCAAGCGGTGGCGGTGGGCCCGCGCAGGCCTCGTATGCGGATGCCGCGCAGAAGGCCATGCCGGCCGTGGTCAACGTGTTCTCGAGCAAGGACGGCTCGCTGCCGTCCGATTCGCGCGCCAAGGACCTTCTGTTCCGCTATTTCTTTGGTGACCGCAATCCGCGCCGGCAGAAGGAGGAGCCCGCATCGAATCTCGGTTCGGGCGTCATCGTGAGCCCAGAAGGTTACATTCTAACGAACCAGCACGTGGTGGACGGTGCTGACCAGATCGAGGTAGCGCTGGCCGACGGCCGCACCTCGACGGCCAAGTTGATTGGCAACGATCCCGAAACCGACCTGGCCGTGCTCAAGATCAAAATGACGAACCTGCCGACCATTACGCTGGGCCGCTCGGACCAAACTCACGTCGGCGACGTGGTGCTGGCGATCGGCAATCCGTTCGGCGTCGGCCAGACCGTTACGATGGGCATCATCAGCGCGCTCGGCCGTAACCACCTCGGCATCAACACCTTCGAGAACTTCATCCAGACCGATGCGCCGATCAATCCCGGCAACTCGGGCGGTGCCCTGGTCGACGTGAGCGGCAATCTGCTCGGCATCAACACGGCGATCTACTCGCGCTCGGGCGGCTCGCTCGGGATCGGCTTCGCGATCCCCGTGTCGACTGCGTGCACCGTGCTGGAGAGCATCATCACCACCGGCACCGTCACGCGCGGCTGGATCGGCGTCGAGCCGCAGGACCTCACGCCCGAGATCGCCGATTCCTTTGGGCTGCAGCAGAAGAGCGGCGCGATCGTCGCCGGCGTGTTGCAGGGTGGCCCGGCCGACAAGGCCGGCATCAAGCCCGGCGATATTCTGACCACGGTCAACAACGAGCCGATCACCGACACCACGCGTCTGCTCAACGTAGTCGCGCAGATCAAGCCCAGAACGCCGACCCAGGTCAAGGTAGTGCGCAAGACGCGCAGCTTCACGGTGACAGTGGTGATCGGTAAGCGCCCGCCGCCGCCCAGGCAGGCGCTCGACGACCAGAACAACGACGACGCCAAGTAAGCGGGCACCCGGAACCCGTGATCGCCGGGCGGCCTAGCCCGGCAACGGCGAGCGACAGGCAGCCTCCTCACGGGAGCGGCACGCGTCAAGCAAAAAGGACAGCCCGGGCTGTCCTTTTTTCATGCTCTTTTTCAGCACCTGGACGTCGGTTTCATCGCCTTGTGTGACCCCGCTGTCGAGCAGCATATCGCGCACACATCAGGTTGATCACCGGCTGAGCCGCCTGACCAACCCGGATCACGCTTACCGCCATCGTTTTGCGTGAGATGTCGGCCGCCGAAGCGGCGCAGCAATCCGGTACCGCGGCAGCCCGTCCATGAACGTCGACAGAATGATCCACGCCAGCACCGCTTCCGTGAACATCCCCTTCGTGATGATCCCGCGGCAGCATCGGCGCAACCTTTAGGCCATGGGCGCAGATCTCGCACGCATACTGGACTCGCTCGTGACGGATCACGCGGATCTGCTGCGGAATGGTGGCCTCAAATCTGAAGTGCAACACCTACAGAGAGGTATTGTGTTGCGATGGAAACCTACAAACACCTGAGTTGTGAAGAGCGCACGATGATCCAGCTGAGCTTTGAGCAGGGATGCAAGCAGCGGGCAATTGCCCGCTGCTTGCATCACGCGCCGAGTTCGATCAGCCGCGGATTGCGCCGTAACGGCTGGCGCGCACCGGAACCGGCCGCGAAGAAGGGACCGGGCCGTCCGTTGCTCGCTGGCGGCTATCGTACGCCGCTCGCCCAGCAGCGCGCCAGTTCTTGGCAGGCTTCTCGGCGGCGCGCGCAAACAATCCCCGCCCGACTGAACCCGCAGGGGCCGCTGTGGGCGACAGGCGAGCGGTTACTGCATGAGTGGCACTCTCCCGAACAGATCGCGGGCATACTGCGAAACATGAACCCCGGTGGGCCGACCCTGCTGGCCAGTCACGAAACGACCTACACCGCGTGGTATGTCTTGCCGCGCGGCCAGTTGCGAGCGGAACTGATCACCTGTTTGCGACAAGCCAGCAAGAGCCGACGACCTCGGGCGCGGGGCGAAGATCGTCGTGGCAGCATCCCGCACAGGGTCAACATCCACGATCGTCCGGCTGAAATCGACGAGCGGACCGTGCCCGGGCACTGAGAAGGTGGCCTGATCAAGGGCGCGCGTCATGCGTCTTCGGTCGCGACGCTGGTCGAGCGCACCTCGCTGTTCGTCACCCTGGGCAAAATAGAGAACGCCACTGTCGACGCCGCGGTCACTTCGTTCGGCATGATGCTGGACCGCATCGACGCCCAGCACCGTCTTTCCATGATCTATGATCAGGGACGGGGGATGCCCAGGCATGAGCAGCGCCGCGAGACCACCGGCATCAAGGTCTACTTCGCTATCCGTATAGCCCTTGGCAGCGCCAGCGCAACGAGAATGCCCAGCAGGCTGCTGCGCCAGTCCATGCCCAAGGGTATGGATCTGGCCGTGTTCTCCAAGGCCGAGCTTGACGACATCGCTTGGCAGATGAACACCCACCTGCGCAAAAGCTTGGACTGGATGTGTCCGGCCGAACTGTTTATGCCCGAATCGTTCGATGTTAGTCAGCATCATCATGAAATCGTTGCCTTGGGGGATGCCCTTCGGGCGCAACGGGCTTCTGTTGCACTTCAACCTTGAAACCGCTCTCTTTCGCTAGATTTCGCTTCACGCTCGACTTTCGTCACGCGTAGCTTACCACGAGGTTTGTCACGCTCGCCGCGCAACGCATCGCGCTCAGCGATGAGCATGATGCGTGCGTGGGTCATGTCTCAACCATAGCCAATCGCCCGCCACTAAGGGTTTAGGCAATGCTAATCAAGTCCACCGTCCCCGTGGTCCAGTCGTTATAGATCGGTGAACATGACCCGAGCAAGGCAAACGAGAATGAAACAGCAAACGCTGGCGGTGGCGGCTGACGAAGGTGCAGGCTTCGAGACGAAGCGCAAACGTACGCGGCGCAATGAGTTTCTGGACACGATGGAGCGGATCGTGCCGTGGACGGCATTGTGTGCGCTGATCGAGCCGTACTACCCGAAACGTGGCAACGGACGCCCACCGATTGGCCTGGAGCGCATGCTGCGGATTCATTTCATTCAGCACGGGTTCAATCTGGCCGACCTTGCCTGCGAGGAAGTGCTGTACGACAGCACGAGCCTGCGCCACTTCATGAGCATCGACTTGGGCCGTGAAGCGGTACCGGATGCGACAACGATACTCAAATTCCGACGCCTGCTCGAGAAGCACAAG
>JAYFSB010000060.1:0-7905 GCA_040946865.1 Burkholderia sp. | reverse complement strand
GCCGCAAGATCATCGCCTGGGAAGTGCACGGCACCGACGATGCCGATCATGCCGTCCGGGTCGTTCAGCGGGCGGCGGGCCGAAAGGATTGCCGCTGACGAGCAGCGCCACGTTCTGCACGACGACAACGGCTCTACGCTGAAGGCCACGACGGTGCTGCTGATGCTTTATTGCTGGCTCGGCGTGAAGCCCTCGTATTTGCGTCCGCGTGCCAGCGACGACAACGTGTTCGTCGAATCCCTGTTCCGCACGGCCAAGTACCGTCCCGAGTTCCCGGTGCGCCGTTTTGCAGACCTGGATGCCGCCAGGCAATGGACGATACGCTTCGTGCATTGGTACCACAACGAGCATCAGCACAGCGGCATCCGTTACGTCACACCGGCGCAACGGCACGTCGATGAAGACATCGCGATCCTCGCCGTTCAGCACGAGCCCTACCAGGCCGCTCGTGAGCGGTATCCGGCGCGCTGGTAGGGTCAGACCTCGCGCAACTGCACGCCTACCGAGAGTCCGGCGCGCTCAATCCTGAGCTCGATGCTATCCGTCAATGACGGTCGGAATCAGAGGTCATAAACAGGCTCACGTCGCATGACAGAGGCGACAACTACCTTGACGCGCACCGCCGCCTGATCGCAAAGTCGTGTCTAAACAACCGGATCCGGTACACGGCTCCATGATGTCGTGCCATTCGAACGCATCGTTCTCCATGAACCGGTATGCGCCCATCGTCTCTGACCACCCGTGGCTGGCCCTGGCGATACTTTCTGTTGGTTTCTCCGAAAATCTCATCAGCAGTCGCTTTGCCCTGGCGTTGCGCCATTTGTCGCCCAGATCAATACTCGCCAACTCCTTGTTCGTCTAACCTGTCGTCTGCGCCATCTGCTATCGCATCCACCGTTCAAAGAGCAATAGTCAACCCGCTTTCCCAGACGCTTGCGACATCCCTGTCATCCCCTTGCCACATAAGGCTTGGCGGACTTGTTATAAAGAGGTGGGCGTAGCCGGCTCGAGCCGCTTACAGAGCTGAAGAAACGCGTGGTCCGTGACGCCTGGCCATGGGGCGACGAACAGGTTGTGAGACCGCGAACGGGCATCGCAATGGCAGTGCCCGCGCGTGAGCTCGGTCCGGGATCAGACGGAGGGGAAAAATGAGTATTTTACCGTAATCGGGCTAGGGGCCGGGCAGGCGCAATTGTCGACTAGCGTTAAATCGCGATGACGGCGTGTGCCGCAGCGCCCGAGGGTCGGCACAACGCGCGCAGCCTGGAAATCGGGGCGGATTCAGCGCCGCTGGCCGAACATCATCTGGCGCGCGATCGCCGTCTTGAGCGGCGGCACGAATTCGAGCGCGCTCAAAGCGGCACCGCGCAGCGCCCCGAGCGCGCGGGACTCGACCGTGAACAGGCGCGCCAGCGTATCGGTCGCGCAGATCGTGAGACGACGGTCGAGCGCGCGGCGCGTGTTGAAGGCGGCCAGCGCGAGCGGCGTGGCGCCATGCGCGGAGATCGCGTCCACCAGCGTGTGCGCGTCGCGCAGGCCCAGGTTCAGGCCCTGGCCGGCCACCGGGTGCAGCGTCTGAGCGGCGTTGCCGACGATCGCGATGCGACCTTTGACCAGGGTCGGCGCGGCAGCTAGCCCTAGCGGGAAGGCCGCGCGGCCTACGATGCGCGTGAAGCGGCCCATACGCTCGCCGAAGGCGATGCCCAGTTCATTGAGGAAGGCCTCGTCGGGCAGCACCGCGCGGTGCGCGGCCTTGGCAGGCGAGCAGCACCAGACCAGCGCGTAGTCGGCCTGGCCGGTACCGCCGGTGGGCAGCAGCGCGAGCGGACCTTCGGTGGTGAAGCGTTCCCAGGCCACGTTCGGTTTCGGTGCCGAGACGCTGACGATGCCGACGATCGCCGTCTGCGCGTAGTCGCGGCGATGGCGTGTGTCGTCGGCACCGTCGTACGGCGTGTCCTGGAACAGCCCACCCTCGGCATTGACCAGCGTGCGCACGCGCAGCACGTGTTCGCCCCGCGGCGTGTCCAGCGTGATCGTCACGCCCTCGGCATCCTGCTGCGGCGCGAGCGCGCTGGTCGAGGTCAGCCATTGCACGCTGGTGCCTCGCGCCGCGCGCGCCAGCGAGTCGACCAGCGGGCCGTAGCGCGCCACGTAACCGAGCGCGTCGACGCCGTGCTCGTCGCGGTCGATCAGGGCGCGGCCGAAGTGGTCCCGCTGCGAGACGTGGATGTGGTGGATCGGCGTCGCGTCGGCGGGCCAGCCGAGCGCGCCAAGCAGCACGCGGCTGCCGCGCGAGACCGCGATCGCGCGCGGGTCGCCGGCGCTCGCCGAGGGATCACGCGCATCGACCAGCACCGTCGACAGCGCCTGCGTCGCGCTGCGCCGGGCCAGCCAGCCGGCCAGCGCGAGCCCGACCGGGCCCGCGCCGACGATGGCGATATCGGCGTCGAACGGGGTAATGGAAGCTGGCATCAGCATGTGAGCGTGCCCGAGCTGCTGCGGGCGTCGCGCATCAGCGCCTCGATCTCGTCGGCCGCCACCGGCACCTCGCGCGTGATCAGCTCACAGCCCTCCGCCGTCACGAAGGCGTCGTCCTCGATGCGGATACCTATGTCGTGGAATTCAGTCGGCACGTCGTCGGCCGCGCGCACGTAGAGGCCCGGCTCGATGGTCAGTGCCATGCCCTCGCGCAGCGAGCGCCACGGTAGCATGCCCTGCGCGTCGCGTTTGGCGTCGCGCTGGCGGTAGTCGCCGCAGTCGTGCACGTCCATGCCGAGCCAGTGGCTGGTGCGGTGCATGTAGAAGCGCGCGTAGGCGCGCTCAGCGATCACGTCGTCGACGCTCGCGAAGCGCGACTTCGGCACGATGCCTGTATCGAGCAGGCCTTGCGCAAGCACGCGCACCGCTGCCTCGTGCGATGCCTCGAACGACACGCTGGGGCGCGTAGCCGCGGCGGCGGCGGTCTGCGCGGCCAGCACGATGTCGTAGAGCGCGCGCTGCGGGCCCGAGAATTTGCCATTGGCGGGGAAGGTGCGGGTGATGTCTGAGGCGTAGCCCTCCAGTTCGCAAGCCGCGTCGATCAGGATCAGGTCGCCGTCGCGCGCCACCGCCTTGCCGGCCAGATAGTGTAGCACGCAAGCATTGGCCCCGGCCGCGACGATCGAGCCATAGGCGGGCCCGGCCGAGCCTTGGCGGCGGAATTCGTGCAGCAGTTCGGCCTCGGTCTCGTATTCGCGGATGCCGGGGCGCGTTGCCGCCATCGCGCGCCGATGGGCGCTGGCTGAAATGCTGGCCGCGCGGCGCATGATAGCCTGCTCGTGCGCATCCTTTACCAGCCGCATCTCGTCGAGCAGTGGCGCGAGATCGTGGGTGGCGGCTGGCGCGGCCACGCCCGAGCACGCCTTGGCGCGCACCGCGGCGAGCCAGCCGGCGAGCTTGCGCTCGAGCTCGACCGAGGTGCCGAAGCGGTAGTGCACCGCGCCCGCGTCGGCCAGCAGGCGCGGCAGCTCGGCGTCGAGCGCGTCGTTGGGGAAGGCGGCGTCGAAACTGAAGGCCTCGCGGGCGGCCTCGGGGCCGTAATGGAAACCTTCCCAGATCTCGCGCTCGGGATGTTTCGCACGACAGAACAGGATCGATTGCGGCTCGCCCTCGGCGGCGCTCGCGTCCAGCACCAGCAGCGCATCGGGTTCGGCGAAGCCGCTCAGGTAGTAGAAGTAGCTGTCGTGCCGGAACGGATAACCGGCATCGCGGTTGCGCATCACTTTCCGGGCGGTGGAGACAATCGCGACGCCGCCGCCCGTCGCGCGCAGCGCGGCGAGCACGCGCGCACGGCGCTGGCGGTAGACGTCGGGGGCGAGGGCGGTTTCGGTGGCGGCGTTCATGGCGCGATTGTAGCGCTGTGGCGGCTGCCGCGCCCGCTCTACGGCGGTGCCACGCGCCCCGCGAAACGCTGCCCGGCACCTGCTGCGCGACTGTTGCATCCGATCCACAGACCTGATGGCCGACTTGGCGAACAACCGGGAGGCCCAATTATAAGGCTCTCTTGAAATTTGAATGGGTTACCGGACATGTGGGTTTCTCTTCGAGAAATCGAACTTGCCGGCGATCAGAAACAGCACGGTGCGCATGGTCGTGAGGTTGGTCTATCCGCGCGCCTTTCGCTTGGCGGCCTGGACGAAAATGATGGACACCACTTTGTCGTCGATCTTTGCTGGCGTCTACAACGGCCATGCCGAGTCGCTTACGACGATGCAGCGGATCTTCGCGGCCGCCCGACGGATGAGCGGACGACGGCTGACGACTTCAGGTTTTAAAAAACGACGAGAAGGAACTGCGAGAACTGCCCAGGGGGGGCCGTGCGGGGTCCACGGCGCTACGCGCAGCTTTACGCTAGTCGTAGCGATAGCGACCGCGCTAGGCGGCCGGCTGTCGCGATTCGGACAGATTTTGCCGCGGATCGGACGTGGAGAAAGATGACGGCAGGATCGGACCCAAATATGCCTGCTTGGCAGGCAGGGGCTGATACGCAGCGACTTGCCGGCACTCGCGTTTCGAATGGCGGCTCGGGCTCAACCCGCGATGCGTGCCACCCGCAGGGTCGTCTCGACCTGCCGCGTCCTTCGACTCGGGCAGTTCCACCGGCGGTGCGTCGAGCGAGGAGCGCTCTGATACGATCAGCGTCTCGCAAAGCCCGTCGTGCAGCCAGTCGACCTGCATCTGCCTGCGCGTGTCCGCCACCGCCTCACCCTCGGTGCCATGCGCGAACGGCTGCGGCAGCTTGACCAGCGTATGCATGGAGTTGCGCACTCCGAGCACGCGGCGCAGTGCGAGCAGCCGCGCGAGCTTCGGTACCAGCGCCTCGAGCGGCATGAAGGCGACGCGTCGCGTGGCCAGGTCGCGCTCGGCATCGGCATGCGAGGCCGCCAGCGGCATCGCCAATTCGGCGAAGATTTCGGCGCTTGTCATGCGACCTGGGTCGACGCTGACGCCATGCACCAGCACTGGCATGCCCTCGCGCGCCAGCAGCAGGGCCAGCAGCGGCACCAGGTTGGGCTGCTTTCGCGTGCCGTTATAGCTCGGGATCGAGACTGGCCAATAGGTACCCGGCGCGCTCGCGATCGGCGCGAACGAGGCCTGCGTGGCCGCCAGCATCGTGGCCAGCTCCTCGGCCGTCTCGCCCTTGAGACGGTAGGCGGATCAGCACCGCGCCCAGTTCGACATCCGATACGCGGCGGTCGAGCATGGCCTGGTAGAGCGCGAAAGTGTCCTCGGGAGCCAGTGCGCGGGCACCGTGCAGGCCGCGGCCGATCTCCTTGATGAAGCGGGCGCAGGGAAACGGTGCGAGCGGGGCGGATTGGGGGCGGACGTCGATCATCGAGGCGTGGGGACTTGGGGCTCGGGCCTCGCCTTGACGCGAGCCGTCGCCCGGATCTGCGGGAAGCCTACCGAGTACTACATTTGCGGGATCCTGGCAAGCACGGGATCGACACGCGCGTCGGACCTCGGCGCGGCGACGGAAACTGACACAAATAACGCATCCATGCCCGCATCGACTCCATGGGAACCGCAACCGATGAAGCTCTACGGCTATTTCCGCAGTTTCGCCTCGTTTCGCGTGCGCATCGCGCTGCACCTGAAGAGGCTTCCGTTCGACTACCGCGCCGTGCATATGCTGCGCGGCCGCCGCGAGCAGTTGCACGACGCTTACCCCGCGCTGAATCCCGACGCGCTGGTGCCGACCCTCGTCGATGGTGTCGTCACCCTGCAGCAGCCGCTGGCGATTCTCAGGTATCTCGACGAGACGGTACCCGAGCCGCCGCTGCGGCCGCGCTCGCCTGGTACCGACACTGGATCGAGCAGAGTTTCGTGACGCTCGAGTCCAGGCTTGCCAGCGATACGCCCACGCAGGCTGACCTGTGCCTGATCCCGCAGATCTACAACTCGCAGCGCTTCGAGGTCGACCTGGCACCCTATCCGACGCTTGCGCGCATCCACGCGCATGTGATGATGCTCGAGGCGTTCCGCGCGGCGGCAAGAAGTAAGCGATCGATAAACCACCCTTTGTTGAATTTCGAGTGGGTGGTAAATTGCCCGATTTGCACGTGAGCGGCGGTAGTCATGCATAGCAAGTTGTTCGAGACGGCTTTGGATATCAGCGGTCCATGGTTCGTGAACGGCATCGATTTCGCCGCGGCTGCGAAGCGGTTGACGGTCAACAGCGATTTTGTTGCCGGCAGTCGCTTCCCGCATCCAGAGATCGCCGGCGGTCATCCCGTGCACGACACCGTTGTCAAGCGCTACCGGCACTTGAACTTCTTCCAGCACGACTGCTTTCTCGAAGTGCGCACGCCTTGCATCAAGCTGCCTGACGGCTGCGTGGCGCTCGTCGAGCCCGAGTGGGCCGGCAAAGCTCAAGGGCTTCATGCTGCTGTTCGAGGCAATGGTGCTGATGCTCGCCCAGCTCGACCTGTCCGACATGACGAGCCTTGCCGTCGACGAAACGTCCTACCAGCGCGGACATAACTACCTGACGCTCGTGGCTGATACGCTCAAACGCAAAGTTGTGTTCGTGACCGAAGGCAAGGATGCTGTGAGGATCGAAGCATTCGTCGCGAGCCTGCACGAGCATGGGGGAGAACCCGAGCAGATTACGTCGGTCAGCATTGATATGTCGCCCGCGTTCATCAAAGAGTAAGCGACTCGGCAAGGCCGGTCCTCCATTCGCACGCGTGTGAGGCAAGATGATAAGCACGTGGAATTTGTGTGGATCACGTGAGATCGTGTCCACGATCAGCGATCGTGGACACGATTTATCTGGATCTAGTCGGAAATCAGGTAGTGGACGAAGGAATGGCGGCCGACTTCAGCTTGCTCGCGACATTCCAGGGCAGCAGCTCGTCGATGCGGGTGATGAGGTAATCAGCGATGTGGTCAGGACGTATTCCAGATAGGCGCGCGGGATTGATGCCATTGAGCTTCCACGTCCCGATCAGGCTATACATTGCAGCAGCTCGCTCGCCTCCGGTGGAGGAGCCAACGAACAGATAATGCTTGCGTCCGAGCGCGACGCAGCGTAGGGCGTTCTCGGTAAGCGCGTTGCTGATCTCGGCTCGGCCATCCTCGCAGGAGAACACGAGCGCTGCCCAGTGGTTCAACAAGTAGTTGATTGCTTTGGCGAGCCGTGGACTTGGTCGACAGCGTCGCGAGCTTCTCTCTGATCGTTACCTCGACTGTGGCGAGCAGCGGTTTGGCCTTTTCCTGTCGTATGCGCAGGCGCTCATCGGGTGGCTTGCCCCGGATATCGGCTTCGATGCCCGTAGCGCTCGCCAATCATCGCGAGCAATGTCTGGGTGTCCGAGCTCGGCGTGCTCGCGTGGATATCGTAGTCCTTGCGCCAGACATGATCCCAGCACGCTGTCTCATGAACATCGCCGCTCGCGTACAGTTGATCGAAGCCGGCGTAGGCATCCGCCTGCAGAATGCCGTGGAATGCGGCGAGCTGAGTTTGAGGGTGGACGCCTTTGCGGTCCGACGAGAAGTCGAACCATACCGCAACCGGTTTAGTCGAGCCCGAGCGGCGATCGTCGCGGGCGTAGACCGACCGGTCAGGGTCTTCCCGTTGCCTGGCGCGAGCACAGCGACCGGCGTGTCGGTCGTGTGCAATTTGCCGGGACGCAACGTGTAGCGCTGGATCGCTTCGATCAATGGTTTGCAAAGCACTGCGATCTGGCCGACCCAGCGGCCCATGCTGGCACAATCAAGCGTCACACCGTCGCGCGCAGCGATCTCCGCTTGCCGATACAGCGGCTGATGATCCGCGAACTTCGATATGACGATATCGGCGAGCGCGCTAGGATGGGCAATGCTGCGCTCGATCGGCAGGCCTGGCATCGGTGGCTGTTCGAT
>JAYFSB010000059.1:0-7921 GCA_040946865.1 Burkholderia sp. | reverse complement strand
GATCCGTGGTTCGTGAACGGCATCGATTTCGACGCGGCTGCGAAGCGGTTGACGGTCAACATCGATTTCGTTGCCGGTAGCCGGTAGTCGCTTCCCACCATCCAGAGATCGCCGGCGGCCATCCCGTGCACGACACCGTTGTCAAGCGCTGCCGACACGTGAACTTCTTCCAGCACGACTGCTTTCTCGAAGTGCGCACGCCTCGCATCAAGCGTCCTGACGGACACGTGGCGCCCGTCGAGCCCGAGTGGGCCGGCAAGCTCAAGGGCTTCACGCTGCTGTTTGAGGCAATGGTGCTGATGCTCGCCCAGCAGATGTCGTTTACCGCAGTCGCCTATACCGTCGGCGAGTCCTGGCATCGGGTGAACGCCATTTGCAAACGCTATGTCGAACTCGCGCGCGCCGAGATCGACCTGTCTGACAGGACGAGCATTGCCGTCGACGAAACGTCCTACCAGCGCAGACACCACTACCTGACGCTCGTGGCTGATGCGCCCGAACGCAAAGTCGTGTTAGTGACCGAAGGCAAGGATGCTGCGACGATCGAAGCGTTCATCGCAAGCCTGCGCGAGCAGATCACGTCGGTCAGCATTGACATGTCGCCCGCGTTCATCAAAGGCGTCGAGACGAACCTGCCGAATGCTCGCATCACCTTCGACAGGTTCCACGTCGTCGCTCATGTGGCGAATCGAGCAGCGAACCGATCCGGAACTCAAGGGATTGCATAGTCACTGCTGAAGGATCGCGACCGGCTGACCGCCACGCAACGCGTCGATCTCGATGCCCTGATCGTGAACGTCACGACCAAGCGGACCGCCCGCGCGTGGCGCTATCGCGAGCAACTTCGGGAGATTCTCGATCGCAAGCAGATCAACGTCGTCAGCGACATGCTCGAGCAGTGGTGCGCGAACGTCATGCGCTCGAAGGTCGATCCGATGAAGGACGTCGCCCGCATGATCCGCAGTCATTTCGACGGCATCGTCGCCTGGACCCAGGCAGCGTTAGATTAACGGCTTCCTGGAAGCCATCAACGGACTCTTCCAGGCCGCCAAACGAAAGGCGCGCAGATACACCAACTTCACGACCATGCGCACCGTGCTGTTTCTGATCGCCGGCAAGCTCGACTTCTCGAAGATCAACCCACATGTCGCGTAACCCACTCAAATTTCAAGAGATAGCCAGGTTGGGCAGGGGACTTGTACTCCCAAGCATGTTGCGCATGCTCGACGTACTGAAAAAACGGCCGTCCGAAGGCGGCCGTTCGACTCGAACTTCGCATCACCACCTATCGTCTGATCACGCCCAGTAGCAGCGTGACGATGAAGATGATCACGAAGATGAAGAACAGGATCTTCGCGATCTCGGCGGCCCCGGTCGCAATACCACCGAAGCCGAACACCGCCGCGATGATGGCGATGATGAAAAAGATCACTGCGTATCGAAGCATGTCTACCTCCAGGTTGGACCACGGATAACCGTGTCGCGAATGGCCGGGCTGTCGTGACTTCGTTTGATGATGGTGTCGGGCTGCGTGCGCGCCCTGCCCGCTCAGATCGGCCCGTGCCGGCGCAGCCCTGCCGGCAGGATCTTCATGCCCTGCCGATACTTGGTCACGGTACGCCGCGCCAGCACCACGCCGCGCCCCGCCAGGCGCTGCGCGAGTACCACGTCGGAGAGCGGCTCGCCGGCCGGCTCGGTCGAGATCATTTCGCGGATCAGCACCTTGGCGGCGGTGGCCGAGCAGGTGCCGCGCCCCCCCGCCTCCAGCTTGCGCGGGAAGAAGTGTTTGAACTCGAACACGCCGTGCGGGGTGGCCATGTACTTGTTGCCGGTGGCGCGCGAGATAGTCGATTCGTGCAGGTCGAGCTCCTCGGCGATATCGCGCAGCACCAGCGGCTTGAGCGCGATCTCGCCGTAGCGGAAGAAATCGCGCTGCCGCGCAACGATGCACTCGCCCACGCACTGTATCGTGTCGAAGCGCTTCTGCGCGTTGCGGATCAGCCAGCGCGCCTCCTGCAGCTGCTGGCCGAGCGGCGACTGGGTCGACTCGCTAGACTTGGCGAACAGATCGGCATAGAGCTTGTGGATCCGCGCGTGGGGCATCACCGCCGGATTGATGGTCACCATCCAGCGGCCGTTCACCTTGCGCACGATCAGGTCGGGCACCACGTAGTCGCCGCTCATGCCGCCATAATGGTTGCCGGGGCGCGGGTCGAGCTTGCGCACCAGCGCGCAGGCCGCGCGCAGCGTGCGCGTATCGCAGCCGAGGCGACGCTGGATCTCGGCGGTCTCGCGGCGAGCGAGCCGTTCCAGGTGGTGCTCGGCGATCGCCTTGGCGTATTCGACGTCGGGACGCCCGGCCGGCATCGCGGCGAGCTGTAGCGTCAGGCATTCCGACAGCGAGCGCGCGGCCAGTCCTGGCTTGTCGAGCGACTGCACGCAGCGCAGCGCGATCGCGAGGTCCGGCTCGCTGAAGCAGTTCTCGGAATCGGCGATGGTCTCCGCCAGTTCGGTGAGCGACTGGCGCAGATAGCCGTCGTCGTCGAGCGCGTTGATGATGGTGTGCGCCGCTGCGCGGTCGCGCGGATTGAACGGATACAGGCACAGCGCCTCGTGCAGGTGTTCGTGCAGCGAAGGCTCAACCACCAGCCGCTCCGAAAGCTCGAGATCGAAGGCTTCGCCCGAGCGGCGCAGCGAACTGCCGCGCATCGAGGGCTCCGCCGTGTACGCGGCGGGCTCGACGTCGGGCGGACCCGCCTCGGCCGCGATCAGGGTCGGCGGCTCGTTGGTCTCCGCCGCCTGCGTAGCATCGTCGAAAGGCGTGCGCGTGTCCTCGTCGCCCGATACCTGGACGTCCTCGAGAAACGGATTGGTGTCCAGCGCTTGACGCAGTTCCTGCTGGAATTCGAGCGACGACAGTTGCAGCAGCCGCAGCGACTGTTGCAGCCGCGGCGTCAGTGTCAAGTGTTGTCGTTGTCGCATCTGTAGCGCGAGCGTTGCGGGCATCCGGATGCTCCTCGTCGTTGATTGGGACTGTCCCGACTTCTGCAACATCCGTACCAGCCTGGCGAAGCCTTGTACGAGGGGGCTCGAGAACCCCGCGCAGCGGCCGGCCGCGAGCAGTCGGGGGCATTTTTTACAAGCTGGTCCGCAAGATTTGGTCTGGGCCACGCGGCACCGACACCCCGCTTTGCAGCCGTGTCGCGAGTCCGGCCCCGGAGGGTTTCATCTAGATGCGGCCGAGGGGCTGCAAGCCCCGTCCCTCGGCCAGCGCCCCGGTCCCCATTCATGGGCCTGCCCGAGTACGCGCCGTGCTTAATGGGGGCGGGCCCGCCCGCCGGCACATCGCGCAGGACCGGCGAGGCGGGTGCCAATCAGACCGTATTCGCCGTGCGGAGGGCGGTTTCAAGGTTGAAGTGCAACAGAAGCCGGTTGCGCCAGAAGGGTATCCCCCAAGGCAACGATTTCATGATGATGTCGACGAACATCGAACGATTCGAGCATGAACAGTTCGGCCGGACACGTCCAGTCCAAACTCTTGCGCGGGCGTGTGTTCATCTGCCAGGCGATGTCGTCGAGCTCAGCCTGGGAGAACACGGCCAGATCCGTACCTTTGGCCATGTACTGGCGCAGCAGCCCGTTGGTGTTCTCGTTGCGCCCGCGCTGCAAGGGCTATGTGGATCAGCGAAGTAGACCTTGATGCCGGTGGTCTCGCAGAGCTGCTCATCCCTCCCGTGTCAGAATAGTTGTCGCCCGAATATGAATCTGAAAATCCGAGGGCGCAATGAGGACGAGAAGTGGCAAGGTACGGACAGGCATTCAATTATAAGGTAGTTGTAAGGCTGCTGCCGCTGGAGAACGCGTTGGTTGAAGATGTCGCGCAGGAAACACGCATGAACGTGGGCACGCTGGAACATTGGCGTAGTGAGTTGCTGTTCAGGCCCGCCCGAGGGCGGGCCTGAACAGCTGCATCGCAACTGGACGCCGTGCTCACCACTGCCGCGCTGGACGAGACATCGCGCAGCGCATGGCACCGCGAGAACTGCGTGTATCCGCAGGAGCTTGCTGTCTGGCGGGACGCGGCCACCCAGGCGTTGGCCGACCACGCAAGACGTGCGTGGCACGCCTGGGCAAACGAAGGCGGGTCGCTGCCGGATCAAAGAACTCGAGTGCGAAGTTCGGCGCAAGGACCGTGCGCTGGCCGAAACGACCACCTTGTTGGTGCTGTCAAAAAACTCGAGGCGATCTTCCACAAGGGAAAAGACGAATGATCGGTCTCGGGGATCGCCAGATAACTGCCTGAAACATCGAAGCGGCTCATCAGGCCGGTGTACGGTTGCGCCTGGCTTGCGAGAGACTTTGCCGGCATTGACGTGCGCACCCTGCAAAGCTGGAAGGTTCAGGATGGGCTGCAAACCGGCGACCGTCGGCGGTTCATCCCAAGCCAGCGCATGCGTTGACCGAACCGGAGCGTCAGGCTGTGCTCGCAGTCCCCAACGAACCGCGCTTCGCAGATATGCCGCAGCCTGCGCTGGCCGACGAAGGCGTCTATCTGGCGAGCGAATCAACCTTCTGTCGGGTTACTGCGGGCGCAAGGTCAGAACGCTCATCGCGGCCGGGCCAAAGCGCCCCAAGCCAGCCGCGAGCCGAGCACGCACATCGCGAGCGCAGTTCGCCAAGTCTGAGTGCTGGGATATGACGTATTTGCCGGCCACTGTGGCCAGCATGTGGTTCTACCTGTACCTGATCATGGACATCTACAGCCGCAAGATCATCGCCTGGGAAGTGCACGGCACCGACGATGCCGATCATGCCGTCCGGGTCGTTCAGCGGGCGGTTGTTTTGGCCGAAGGGATTGCCGCTGACGAGTAGCGCCCGTTCTGTGCGGCGACAACGTGTTCGTCTAATCCCTGTTCCGCACGGCCAAGTACCGTCCCGAGTTCCCGGCGCACCGCTTTGCAGACCTGGACGCCGTCAGGCAATGGGCGATGCGGCTTCGCGCATTGTCGCGCATTGGTACCACAACGAGCATCGGCACAGCGGTATCCGTTACGTCACACCGGCGCGCTGGTCGGGCCAGACGCGCAACTGGACACCTACCAGTTCCGTCGCGCTCAATCCCGAGCGCGTGCCATCCGTCAACGAGGTCGGAATCAGGGGTCATACACAGGCTCACGTTGCATGACAGGGGCGACAACTACCTTGACGCGCACCGTCATGCCTGGCCATCTCTCATCCTTGATCATAGGTCATAGAAAGACGGCGCTGGGTGTCGATGCGGTTCAGGATCATGCCGAACAAAGTGACGGCGGCGTCGGCAGTGGCGTTCTTCATCTTGTCCAGGGCGACGAACAGCGAGGTACGCTCGACCAGCGTCGCGACCGAAGACGCATTATGTGCGCCCTTGATCAGATCGCTTTCCCAGTGCCCGGGCACGATCCGCTCGTCGAGCTCAGCTGGACGAGCGTGGATGCTGATCCTGTTCGAGATGCTGCCACCGCGGTCTTCGCCCCGCGCCCAGGGCTGGCGGTGCTTGCGGGCCTGTCGCAGATAAGGCGATCAGTTCCGCTCGCAATTGGCCGCGTGGCAGGGCGTACAACACGGTGTAGATGGTTTCGTGACTGGCCAGCAGGGCTGGCTCATCGGGGTTCATGTTTCGCAGTATGCCCGCGATCTGTTCGGGAGAGTGTCGCTCACGCAGCAATCGTTCGATCATCGCCCACAGCGGCCCCTGCGGGTCCAGTCAGGCGGGATTGGCGGGATTGTTGCGCCCGGCCCCTTGCCAGGCAACTGGCGCGCTGCTGGACGAGCGGCGCACGATAGCTCGCCAGCGAGCAATTAATTGCTCGCTGCTTGCAGCCCTGCTCAAGGCTCAGCGTGCGCTCTTCACAGCTCATGTGTTCATAGGTTGCCTATTAGAATATAGTAACATAATACCTCTTCTCGGTAGGTGTTGCACTTCAGATTTGAGGCCGCCGCACAAGGAATATTTGCATATATTGATATAATATTGTCGCGGCTCTGTGCAACAATCTGCCCGTATTGAAGGAAGGAGGAATCAGTATGGATACGCTTCAGAACATGCGTGCGTTCGTGCGCGTGGTCGATGCGGGCAGTTTCACCGCGGCCGCCCAGCAGCTCAATTCGACCACCGCCTACGCCTCGCGGGCGGTATCGGACCTGGAAGCGCACCTATGCACGCGCCTTCTGAACCGCACCACGCGGCGCATCGCGCTGACCGAGGCCGGCGAGCGCTACCTGCAGCGCTGCGAGCAGATCCTCGCCTACGTCGACCAGGCCGAGGCCGAGGCCAGCGACGCGCATGCGCGGCCCTCGGGCAAGCTCAAGGTGCATTGCATGACTAGCATGGGCCAGCACTACATGATGCCGCTCGTGGCGCGCTACCGGCAGCGCTACCCGGAGGTGCAGGTGGACCTGACGCTGGCGCAGCGGCTGCCCGACCTGCTCGACGAGGGTTTCGACGTGTCGATTGTGGCTAGCCACGAGCTGCCCGATTCGGGGCTGGTATCGCAGCGGCTCGGCGAGACCTTCAGCGTGGTCTGCGCCTCGCGCGACTATCTGGAGCGGCACGGCGTGCCGCGCAAGCCTGGCGACCTCGACGCCCATACCTGCCTCGGCATGGTGGCACCGGGTTTCCAGTGGGACGAATGGACCCTGCTCGGATCCAATGGCGAGGAGACCTTGTCGATCGCCTCGCCGCCGTTCAGCGTCAACGTCGCCGAAGCGCTGGCGGTGGCGATCCGCGAGGGTATGGGCGTCGGCGTGCTGCCGCTCTATACCGCGATCACCGGCCTGCGCAACGACTATTTCGTGCGTGTGATGCCCGAATATCGCTCGCACGTGATGAGCATCTACGCGCTTTATCCCTCGCGCCAGTACCTCGACGCCAAGATCCGCACCTGGGTCGATTTCATGCGCGAATCGCTGCCTGCCACGCTTGAGGCCGACATCACCGCGCTCGAGCAATTCACCCACGAAACATGAATAAAGGGGACCGTCGAAAACCGTTTGGGCACGCCGGAACGGCGTGCCTGACGTTTCTTTGCTGTGGGCGGCTTCAAATCTAAAGTGCAACACCTACCGAGAGGTATTGTGGTGTTGCGATGGGAACCTACAAACACCTGGGTTGTGAAGAGCGCACGATGATCCAGCTGAGCCTTGAGCAGGGATGCAAGCTGTGAGCAATTGCCCGCAGCTTGCATCGCGCGCCGAGTTCGATCAGCCGCGAAGCAAGGACCGGGCCGTCCGTTGCTCGCTGGCGGCTATCGTGCGCCGCGCGCCAAGCAGTGCACCAGTTGCCAGCCCGACGCAACAATCTCCGCCCGACTGGACTCGCAGGGGCCGCTGTGAGCGACGATCGAGCGGTTGCTGCGTGAGCGGAGCGGCACTCTCCCGAATAGATCGAGGGCATACTGCGAAACCTGAACCCCGATGAGCCGACCCTGCTGGCCAGTCACGAAACCATCTACACCGCGTTGTACGCCCTGCCGCGCGGCCAGCTGCAAGCGGAACCTGGGGTCCGCCCCCCTGTCTGCGACAGGCCAGCAAGAGCTGGCGGCCCCGGGCGCGGGGCGAAGATCGCCCCGGGGCAGCATCCACAATCGTTCGGCTGAGATCGACGAGCGGATCGTGTCCGGGCACTGGGAAGGCGACCTGATCAAGGGCGCGCGTAATGCGTCGAGTTAAGGCAATGCTGATCAAGTGTCTGCATTCGCGATATCGTCAAGCCTGCGTAGCGAATCGATCACGAATGAAGTTGTCCTGGTTTGTTTTCGGTCGTCCTGGGTGCCATTCAGATGATCGGCGGGCCCCAGGCCTGGTTTTCGCCCATTACGGACACACCTGTGCCATCAATCGTGCGCGGCACAGATAAACGTTGGCCAGCGCCAGGGCGACGAAG
>JAYFSB010000058.1:0-7964 GCA_040946865.1 Burkholderia sp. | reverse complement strand
GCGTCGAGACGAACCTGCCGAATGCTCGCATCACCTTCGACAAGTTCCACGTCATCGCTCATGCGTCGAAAGCCGTGAACCCAATGCGGCGAATCGAGTAACGAACCGATCCGGAACTCAATGGATTGCGATGGCCGCTGCTGAAGGATCGCGACCGGCGGGGCCGCCCGCGCGTGGCGTTATCACGAGCAACTTCGGGAGACTCTCGATCGCAAGCAGATCAACGTCGTCAGCGAAATGCTCGAGCGGTGATGCACGAACGTCATGCGCTTGCAGGTCGATCCGATGAAGGACGTCGCACGCATGATCCGCAGTCATGTCGACGGCATCGTCGACTGGACCCAGACGCGTCAGACCAACGGCTTGCTGGAAGCCATCAACGACTTCTTCCAGGCCGCCAAGCGAAAGGCGCGCGGAGACGCCAACCTCACGACCATGCGCACTGTGCTGTTTCTGATCGCCGGTAAGCTCGACTTCTCGAAGATCAACCCACATGTTGTCTAACCCACTCAAATTTCAAGAGGGCCACAAAAAGCGCGGACATATCGAAACTCGCGTGTGTCAGGTGAGCGAGGACGTTCAATGGCTCTCGGAGATGGGACAACACTGGCCGGGTGTCCAGCGGATCGCGATGATGGCGCACACGCGGCAGATCGGCGATCAGACCGCCACCCAGCAGACCTGCCTCATCAGTTCCAGGCCGATGAAGGCCGTCGAAATGTCGCGGCTGGTCCGCGCACACTGGGAGATCGAGAATCAACTCCATTGGGCGCTCGACGTATCGTGGGGCGAAGATGCCAAGCAGACACGCAACAAAGCCGCCGCTCAAAATCTCGCGGGCGTGCGCAAGAGCGGGCGTGCGCAAGATTCCCGCTGAACCGGGCGCGCATGGAGCAACAGCGGCGACCGAAGAGAGTCTGCTCTGAAGAGCATCCGTAACCTCGCTGCGTGGAACATCGATGTGCGTCAGTCCATTTTCCACCTTGCCTGACAAGGACCTTCATGCGGAAGCACTACTCGCCGGATCCGGGCGTCCACGCTGGTGCCGATCATGAGTTAAAATCCCATTTGGAATTAAGGATCGGAAGATGCAACGGCAATTTCGAACCGCCCACGTGAAGCTGTCTCCGCGCGCAGTTTGGTACGCGCATTGCGCGCGCGATCGTGCTGAGGGCTCCGGACGCCGCCAGGCGGCCGTGTCGACCGGACGTGGGCGCATACATTGCGCATATGCCGGTTCGCGTCGAGTCGCGCGCCTGGTAACAGAAGATTTTCCCCAGATTCGCGCGCCACGCGCATGCCGGTGTCATGCCCTCGAAGCAGCATGGCTGCCGGCCCTTCGAACCGTCCGAATATGAACGCACCACAAGTTTTCGATCCGCATGGCGCGGCAGCGGCCGTCGCAGCCGACTTCGCCCCGCGCCTGCGCGAAATTCCGTACAACTACACCTCATTCTCCGACCGCGAAATCGTCATTCGCCTGCTCGGCGAGAAAGCCTGGGCCGCGCTCGACGAGCTGCGTGGCGAGCGCCGCACCGGCCGATCGGCACGGATGCTGTACGAGGTGCTGGGCGACATCTGGGTGGTGCGTCGCAATCCCTACCTGCAGGACGACCTGCTCGACAACCCGAAGCGCCGCCAGATGCTGATCGACGCGCTGGGCCACCGGCTCGCGGAGATCGACAAGCGCCGCCACCAGGCCGATCTCTCTGAGCACGGCAACGAGCCGGGCCGCGAGCGTGCCTCGCGCGTGGCGATGTTAACGGTGGCCGCGCGCAGCGCGGTGGACGCCTTCGCGCACGAATTCGAGCAGATGGCCGAGCTGCGCCGCCGCGCCACCAAGGCGCTGGGCCGCTGCACGCAGAAGGACAACATCCGCTTCGACGGCCTGGCGCGCGTCTCGCACGTCACCGACGCCACCGACTGGCGCGTCGAGTACCCGTTCGTGATCCTCACGCCCGATACTGAGGCTGAGATCGCCGGCCTGATCAAGGCCTGCTTCGAACTCGGCCTGACCGTGATTCCGCGGGGCGGCGGCACCGGCTACACGGGCGGAGCGGTACCGTTCACGCCGTTCTCGGCCGTGATCAACACCGAGAAGCTGGAACAGCTCGGCGCGATTGAGCTGACCGGGCTGCCGGGCGTCGCACACAAGGTGCCGACCATCTTCTCGGGCGCGGGCGTGGTCACGCGCCGCGTGACGGAAGCGGCCGAGGCCGCCGGCTATGTGTTCGCGGTCGACCCGACTTCGCTCGACGCCTCCTGCATCGGCGGCAATGTGGCGATGAACGCAGGCGGCAAGAAGGCCGTGCTGTGGGGCACCGCGCTCGACAACCTGGCCTGGTGGCGGATGGTTGACCCGGACGGCAACTGGCTCGAGGTCACACGCCACGAGCACAATCAGGGCAAGATTCACGACATCGCGGTGGCGCGCTTCGAGCTGAAATGGTTCGACGGTGCCCACTCGCCGGGCGAGAAGCTGATTAAGAGCGAGATGCTTGAGATCGAGGGCAAGCGCTTCCGCAAGGAAGGGCTTGGCAAGGACGTCACCGACAAGTTCCTCGCCGGCCTACCGGGCGTGCAGAAGGAAGGTTGCGACGGGCTGATCACCTCGGCGCGCTGGGTGCTGCACAAGATGCCGGCACACACGCGCACCGTCTGCCTGGAGTTCTTCGGTCAGGCGCGTGAGGCGATCCCGAGCATCGTCGAGATTAAGGACTACCTGTTCGAGACCTCGAAGCAGGGGGGCGCGATCCTGGCGGGCCTGGAGCATCTCGATGAGCGCTACCTGCGCGCGGTCGGCTACGCCACCAAGAGCAAGCGCAACGCCTTCCCCAAGATGGTGCTGATCGGCGACATCGTCGGCGACGATGCCGACGCAGTGGCGGCCGCCACCTCGGAAGTAATCCGCATGGCTAACGGCAAGAGTGGCGAGGGTTTCGTCGCGGTCAGCGCCGAGGCGTGCAAGCGCTTCTGGCTGGACCGCAGCCGCACCGCGGCGATCGCGAAGCACACTAACGCCTTCAAGATCAACGAAGACGTGGTGATCCCGCTGAACCGGATGGGCGAGTACACCGACGCGATCGAGCGCATCAACATCGAGCTGTCGCTGAAGAACAAGCTGCAGCTGGTGGATGTGCTGGAGTCCTTCTTCCGCACCGGCGAGCTGCCGCTCGGCAAGATCGATGACGCCAACGAGATCCCCAGTGCCGAGCTGCTGGAAGACCGCGTGCAGCATGCGCTGGAGCTGCTCAAGCAAGTGCGCGCGCGCTGGGAGTTCCTGCGCGACCGGCTCGACATGCCGCTGCGCGAGGCCCAGCACTACCTGGTCCAGCTCGGCTACGAGAAGCTCGCGGCGACCTTCGCTGCTCGCGCCGACGCGCAGCCCGATGCCAGCGTGTTCCACATCACCCAGGATCGCACGGTACGCGTGTCGTGGAAGCAGGAGCTGCGCGCCGAGCTGCGCAACATCTTCAACGGCGGTGCCTTCAAGCCGATCCTCGACGAGGCCCAGGCTATCCACAAGCGCGTGCTGCGCGGCCGCGTATTCGTCGCGCTGCATATGCACGCCGGCGACGGCAACGTCCACACTAACCTGCCAGTCAACTCCGACAATTACGAGATGCTGCAGGACGCGCATGCCGCGGTGGCGCGCATCATGCAGGTGGCGCGTTCGCTGGACGGCGTGATCTCCGGCGAGCACGGCATCGGCATCACCAAGCTGGAGTTCCTGGCCGACGAGGAGCTGCGTGAGTTCCGCGCCTACAAGCAGCGCGTCGATCCGAACGGCCGCTTCAACAAGGGCAAGCTGCTGGAGGGTGCCGACCTGCGCAACGCCTACACGCCCAGCTTCAGGCTGATGGGCCACGAGTCGCTGATCATGCAGCAGTCCGACATCGGCGCGATCGCCGATTCGGTCAAGGATTGCCTGCGCTGCGGCAAGTGCAAGCCGGTCTGCGCGACCCATGTGCCGCGCGCCAACCTGCTCTACAGCCCGCGCAACAAGATCCTCGCTACCTCGCTGCTGGTGGAGGCCTTCCTGTACGAGGAGCAGACGCGCCGCGGCGTGTCGATCAAGCACTGGGACGAGCTCAACGACGTGGCCGACCACTGCACGGTCTGCCACAAGTGTGTCACGCCATGCCCGGTGAAGATCGACTTCGGCGACGTGACCATGAACATGCGCAACCTGCTGCGCAAGATGGGCAAGAAGAAGTTCAATCTGGGCCAGGCCGCTGGCATGTTTTTCCTGAACGCCACCAATCCGCAGACCATCAATGCCGCGCGCGGCGTGATGATGGGCGTCGGCTATAAGGCCCAGCGCTTGGCCAACGACATGCTGAAGAAGGTCACGAAGAAGCAGACCGCGCGGCCGCCGGCCACTACCGGCAAGCCGCCGGTGGTCGAGCAGGTGATCCACTTCGTGAACAAGAAGATGCCGGGCAACCTGCCGAAGAAGACGGCGCGTGCGCTGCTCGACATCGAGGACAACAAGGTCATACCGATCATCCGCAACCCGAAGACTACCAGCATGGATTCGGAAGCGGTGTTTTACTTCCCGGGCTGCGGCTCGGAGCGGCTGTTCTCGCAGGTCGGCCTGGCCACCCAGGCGATGCTGTGGGAGGCCGGCGTGCAGACCGTGCTGCCGCCAGGCTACCTATGCTGCGGTTATCCGCAGCGCGGCTCGGGTCAGTACGACAAGGCCGAGAAGATCGTCACCGACAACCGCGTGCTGTTCCATCGCGTCGCCAACACGCTGAACTACCTCGACATCAAGACGGTGGTGGTGTCATGCGGCACCTGCTACGACCAGCTCGCCGGCTATGAATTCGAGAAAATCTTCCCTGGTTGTCGGATCATCGACATCCACGAGTTCCTGCTCGAGAAGGGCATGAAGCTGGAGGGCGTGGCGGGCACGCGCTACATGTACCACGACCCCTGCCACACGCCGATCAAGACCATGGATCCGGTCAAGCTCGTCAACGAGCTGATTGGTGCCGAGAAGGACGGCTACAAGATCGTCAAGAACGACCGCTGCTGTGGTGAGTCGGGCACGCTGGCGGTCACGCGGCCGGACGTCTCGACCCAGATCCGCTTCCGCAAGGAGGAGGAGATCCGCAAGGGCGCGGCCCGCCTACGCAACATCCCGGTGGTGTTCGGCGGTGGTGCGAGCGAGGCCAAGGTGAAGATCCTGACCAGTTGCCCATCCTGCCTGCAGGGCCTGTCGCGCTACAACGAGGATGCCAACATCGAGACCGACTACATCGTCGTCGAGATCGCGCGCAACGTGCTCGGCGAGAACTGGATGGCCGACTACGTGGCCCGCGCCAACAACGGCGGAATTGAACGGGTCCTGGTGTAAAGTCGGGGCGCTCCCCTCCGCAAGGAACTGACGATGGATTGCGTATTCTGCCACGAGGACGGCGGCGAACTGCTCGGGAATGACGAGCGGCTGCGGGTCGTGCTGGTGGCGAGTGGCAAAAACTGATTACTTGGGCTTCTGCCGCGTGATCTGGCAGGCGCACGTGGTCGAGTTTTCCGACCTGGGGTCGGCCGACCACTCGCACCTGAGCTGGCGGCGGGGGTCGAGCGCGCCCCGTGCGTCGAGTGATGCAGCCAAACAAGATCAATCTCGCCACACCAGCCTTTGCAACCAGGTGCCGCACGTCCACTTGCACGTGATTCCGCGTTGCTCCAACGACGCGTACTTTCCGCAGCCGATCTGTGTGCCGCGGCAGCGTTCGGCGTCCGAGCCGCTGCTGCGACTGTGAGCGGCGCAGGCAAGCCTGCTGCAAAATGCGGTACATGAGGAAATCGAACTGATTCAGACGGCCATTCGACCGGCATCTATTCGTGGGGGGATCTGCTGTATGAGCTCGCGACGCACCAGGACGCGCTCTGGCGCGGCTATTTCGACAGATTGCAGGCGGCCCCCCGGCCCCGGCGTCGCGCTCGACGCCGGGGCCGGGGGCAGCGTGGTCACTGCCACTGATTGGCAGTGATTGAACTGACGGTGCCGCATCCGGTGCCGTCTTGCCATTTCCAGAGGATTCACGCGATGAGCAAAACCCACTTCGGGTTTGAGATTGTCGACGAAGGCGACAAAGCGAAAAAGGTGGCGGGGGTGTTCCACTCGGTCGCGAGCAACTACGATCTGATGAACGACCTGATGTCGGCCGGCATGCACCGGGCCTGGAAGGCCTTCACGATCGCCCAGGCGAACGTGTGCCCCGGCTACAAGGTGCTCGACATCGCGGCCGGCACCGGCGACCTGACCAAGGCCTTCGCCAAGGCCGCCGGCCCCACCGGCGAGGTCTGGCACACCGACATCAACGAATCGATGCTGCGGGTGGGGCGCGATCGCCTGCTTGACAAGGGCGTGGTGACGTCCTCGCTGCTCTGCGACGCCGAGAAGATCCCGTTCCCCGACAACTACTTCAACGTGGTGGCGGTCGCCTTCGGGCTGCGCAACATGACCCGCAAGGACGCCGCGCTGGCCGAGATGGGCCGGGTCACCAAGCCGAGCGGGCGGGTGATGGTGCTTGAATTCTCAAAAGTGTGGGACCCGCTGAAGAAAGTTTACGACACGTATTCTTTCAAAGTATTGCCGTGGCTCGGGGATAAATTCGCGAAAGATGCCGACAGTTACCGGTATTTGTCTGAATCTATCCGCATGCATCCGGATCAGGACACTCTGAAGACGATGATGGAACTCGCTGGCCTCGATGCCGTCAAATATTACAATTTGTCAGGAAGTGTGGTAGCGTTACACCTCGGAACCAAGTATTAAGAGGTTCTTTCCATGTATTTGTCTTTCAATTTGGAGATGGTGATATTTGATTCCCGTTCGTTCAACAACCGCAGCAAGTAGCCGAAGCTGCGGGCGCGATGGATCGGCACGCTGTTCATGGTCGGTCTGCTGACGGCCGGCACCTTCGTGTCCGCTCGACGCGGAAGCCAAGCGGATGAGCGTCGGCCGCCAGTCGCAGACGGTCCAGCAGCGTCAGGCCATGCCACCGGCACAGGCCGCGCAGCCGAACCCACTCGGGCCGATCGTCGGCCTGGCGGCTGGTCTCGGCATCGCGGCGCTGCTGTCGCACTTCGGCCTGGGCGGTGCCTTCACCAGCATGATGGCCAACGTGATCGTGATCGCGCTGCGCGCCTTCACCGGCATTTGGATCTTCCGTAAGCGCTAATTTCAGCACGCCGGAAAGAGAATCACTTGCAATTGACGGGCGAGCATAACCACATCGCAGCGGTCAAGATCGACCGGCGATGTCTGCGCTTGGATTCAGAGGAACGCGCCAATCCAATGGTCGGCATGCGCTCGCGCCGTCAGCTCACGTTCGTCGTCGCTGCTTGCCGCTTCGCGTAATTGAACGGCGGCAAGTCACTGATGTCGGCATTCGCTGGCCGCTGGGGCAGCTCGCTCAGCACATGCACCCGCCACACGTAAGGTTCGACACCGCTGGCGCGGCATGTAAACATCAGTCTATACTATAGACTATAGCGCTGGTCTTTGCGCCGGCCGGTGTGTCGCTGAACAGCCACGACTTTGTTCTACCGACTCGATCAGCTTGAACGCTAGGTCGAGAAACGTCGCACGCGACACTCAGTTGCGTGTTCGTTTGGTTCGATGCTGCACCGTCGCGAATGTCGACTCGATCGGGTTGGTCGTGCGCAGATGCTGCCAGTGCTCGGCCGGGAAGTCGCAGAACGACAGCAGCGCTGATGCTTCGTAAGTGGCTCGGCATGTTTGTCGTAGACGCCAGCAAAGATCGCCGCCAAAGTGGTGTCCATCATTTTCGAAGTGATGGACACCACTTTGTTAGACACAGAGAAGCCGGGTAGCCGCACAGAACGCCCGAACCATAGTCCTGAGTTCCGGCGTCGCATCGCAATCGCCGCGTGCGAGTCAGGTGTTTCAGTCGCCAAACTGGCCCGCGAGCATGGTCTGAATGCGA
>JAYFSB010000057.1:0-8012 GCA_040946865.1 Burkholderia sp. | reverse complement strand
ATCATGATCGCAGACTCTACAATACGGTTCGCAGCATATCGGGGTCGACAACGCTGTCGACCTTGACCACCGCTCGTCCGATATAGGCTTCAATCGTGCCAACAGGTACGGTCGGTTTCGCGATCTCCGATTTGATTGGTGTCGCTGCGATGACCTCTGGCCTCATATCGCTCCCGACCGTCACTAGCAGCAACGTTGCCTCTGACGCCCTTTGCTCGGCACAATACCGGTGTTGCCAGGTGAACGCCAGATTCGCATTCAGCCCATACTCGCGGGCCAGTTTGGCGACTGAAACACCTGGCTCGCACGCGGCGATTGCTATGCGACGCTGGAACTTAGGACTATGGTTCGGGGGCCCTTTGCGACTACCCTGCTTTTCTATGTCTATCAAAGTGGTGTCCATCACTTCGAAAATGATGGACACCACTTTGGCGTCGATTTTTGCTGGCGTCTACGACGGCCATGCCGAGTCACTTACTTACCGCGAAGGTATGCGTCGCGCGCCACGTCGGCTTCCGGTTCGCTCAGCATCACCGGGTCGGGCGAGGGGCCGAAGGCGATGCTGCACACGGTCGCGTTGCCCGCCGCGACTCGCTTGGTCAGCGAGGTGATCCAGCTCAGGTCGGCGATATCGAGCCGCTTGAAGGCCAACGTCACGGTGCCGCCGCCGCACCTGGCTCTTGGAACGGGTTCAGACTCCGCGCGTGATGCGATGGCGGTTGCGCACCAGACTGCCGGCCACAGCCAGGAAGATCACCACGAAGCCGATCGCGGCCCAGCCCGGCAGCAGGATGCCAAGGATCGGCGGATAGGCGGTCTCGCAGAGGCCGGCCACCTTGAACACGCTCGGCAGCCAGTCCGCGGGCGGCAGGCTGTCGACGATCGGCTGCAGCGTATCGAAACCGCAGCTGAAGCTCGGATGCAGCTGGATCTGCAGGTGGTGCCGGGCGGTGCCCGCGCCGGCCAGCGCGGCGATCACGATCAGCAGCTCGATCATGGCGAGGCTGCGCCAGCTGCGCAGGCCGGTGCCGAGGAAGGAGAAGATCGCGATCAGCGCGAAGAAGTAGCGCTGAATGATGCACAGCGGGCAGGGATCCTCGTCCTTGACGAACTGCAGGTACAGTGCCCCCGCCAGCAGGGCGACGCAGACGACGCCGAGCAGCGTCAGGAGGCGGCGCTCGCGGCGCAGCGACAGCGAGAAATCGTTCATCGGTGGTCGGTCCCGAAAATGGAGTGGTCGGATTTTGTCGCGAACGGGCCGCTGTTTTTGTGTGTCAGGCGAGATTTCCGGGCGGAAGATGGCTCAAGGTGGGAGTGCCGGACGCAGGTAGCTGGCGCGGCAGTTGGCCGGACGTCAGACTCGTGCGTGGCAGCCGTGGCCGTGGCAGCGGCGGCGCGTGTGAGCGCAAGCACGAGCCACTACCGACTTGCCGGCCGTCCCCGGATCAGCAAATCGCCGCTAGCACCGCTTCGACCGCCTGGCCGATTGCCAGCAGGGCATCGTCGCGATGCGGGCCGGCGGCCAGCATCAGCCCGACCGGTGCCGTGTCGCGCGGGTGGCAGGGCACCGACAGCGCGCAGGCATCGAGGAAGTTGAAGGCGCTCGGATTGCGTAGGATCAGCGCGTTGGCGCGCGCGAAAGCCTCGTCGTCGGCCTCCAGCTCGGCGATGCGCGGCGGCACCACCGGCACGGTCGGCGTGAGCACTGCGTCGACGCGCGCCCAGAGCGTCTGCTCGGCTTCGTCGAGTACGGCGGCGCGCGCGGCGATTAGGTCGAGGTAGTCGGCTGCACTGGCCGTCTCGCCCTTGAGGATGCGCGCCAGCACGCGCGGGTCATACTGGTCGCGGCGGCCGGCCAGCAGCGGCCGGTGCCAGGCATAGGCCTCGATCGGCGAGAAGCCAAAGCGGTTGATCTCGGGCAGGCGGTCGAGCGGCGCGAAACGCAGGTCGGAGACGATCGAGCCGGCGGCCTCGAGATGGCGCAGTGCGGCGTCGAAGGCGGTGCTGACCTCGGCGTCCATGCCGTCCGTCACATAATGATTGAGCACCCCGAGCCGCACGCCCTCGAGCGGCCGCACGGCCGGCACGCGCGGCTCGAGGCCGGCGAGGATCCGGTCGACCAGTGCGCAGCAGGCCACCGAGACGCCGATCGGCCCGAACGAGTCGAGCGTGGTCGACAGCGGCACGCCGCCCGTCCTCGGCACTCGGCTGGCGGTCGGCTTGAAGCCGGTCAGGCCGCAGAGCGCGGCCGGGATGCGGATCGAGCCGCTGGTGTCGCTGCCCAGCGCGACTGCAGCCATACCGTCGGCGACCGAGGCGGCCGCGCCCGACGAGGAGCCGCCCGTGATCCGCGCATCGCCGGCCACCTCCCGCCGGTACGGCGAGCGCGGCGTGCCGTAGTGCGGATTGAGGCCGAGCCCCGAGAAAGCGAACTCACTCATGTTGGTACGCCCGACGATCACAGCGCCGGCCCGCCGCAGCCGCGCCACGGCGGGCGCGTCAGCGCTGGCGGGCACCGCGTCGTCGAGCGCGCGCGAGCCGGTCCGCGTGCGCTGGCCTGCGATGTCGAACAGGTCCTTGACCGAAACCGGGATGCCGGCCAGCGGCGACAGCACGGTGCCGGCCGCGCGCAGGCGATCGTGCGCGTCGGCGGAGATGCGCGCGGCCTCGGCGTCGACGCTCATGAAGACCACCGAGCCCTGCCCGTCGGGCGCGGCGATGCGTTCAAGAGCGGTATCGACCAGCGTGCGGCTGGTGGTGCGGCCGGCTGCCAGATCGGCGACCAGGGTGGCAAGCGGGGGGAACGAGACGAAGGTCGTCATGGCGGCGTCGGATTCAGATCAGGATTCGGATGGGACGGCGAAGGCGGCGCACGATGCGCCGCGCCCGTGGAGCGGGCTGGGCTGGCCGGCGTGTGATGTGCAGCAGGCATACGATGGTAGGGGCATCGCCGACGGGCGTCCAGCGCGGCTGAGCCGATTTGCCGCTGATGCGGGTCTGAAGGATAATGGACCTTCGTCGAACCCACGCGTGACAGACGCGCCAGACCCTCGCCATGAGCGAAAACACGCCTTCCGTACTGTCCGGAGTTCGCTCGGACCTCACTCCGGCTGCCGATGCGACCAATCCGAATCTCACTCCAGCGTCGTCTCCCGAACCGCCGAAACCCTCACCGGCGGCTTTTGCCGCGCAGGTGCCGGCCGCACCGCCCGCCTACCTGAAGCAGAGCGATACGCCCTGGTCGGTGTTCGGCCGCATCATCGCGGCGCGCGCGCGGCGCTTGTTTGATCGCGCCGGCCAGCGCATCACGCAGCGCACGCTGCGCATCGGCGTGTCGGCGCGGATCTTCCACCCAGAGCCGGGTGCCAGCGGTCTGCGCGGCAAGACGCTGCAGTACTTGGAAGAATCGATCGCGCACTGGGTGATGTCGCGCGACGTGCTGGTGTTCATGATCCCGACGGTCGGCCACCAGGGCATGTTGCATCCGAGCAATATCCGCCTGCGTGACTACGCGAAGCACCTGGACGGGCTGCTGCTGCAGGGCGGTGCCGACGTTGCGCCGCAGACCTACGCGGCCTCAGACGCGCGCCCCGAATGGCCCGGTGATCGCGTGCGCGACATGTACGAGCTCGAGCTGCTGCACGAGTTCGTGGAGTCGGGCAAGCCGGTGCTCGGCGTCTGTCGCGGCTGCCAGCTGATCAATGTCGCGTTCGGCGGCTCGCTTTACCAGGACATCGCCACCGACGTGCCGACCGCGGGCGTGCACGTCAGCGAGCACTATGACCAGCATCGCCATGCGATCCGCTTCCCCGACAACTCGACGCTTGCAAACATGTTCCCGGGGCACCGCGAGGCCCTCGTCAACTCGATCCACCACCAGGCGATCTGCGATCTCGGCCGCGATCTCAATATCGAGGCGGTGTCGTCCGAGGACGGCATCATCGAGGGCATTCGCTATCGCCGTACGCCCTTCGTGGTGGGCGTGCAGTGGCATCCGGAGTTCCATCGCGCGAGTGGTGCCGAGCTGCTCGACTGCACGCCGCTGCTCGATACCTTTCTGCGCGCCGCGCGCGAGACGCGGCTTTGAGCCAATCTCCGCGTCGTGTTTTCAGGCGATAATCGCGCGTTTTCCCATCCATCAGGGGCCTCAGCTTGAACAAGCGGAGCAAGCTCGCCGGCCGCGGCCGGCCTCGTCCTCGCCGGGTGGCGGGAGAGGCGCAGAGCAATGTCGCCGAGCTGATGGGCATGCTCGAGCTTCGCCTGACGAAGATGCGCACCACCTATAACGGCAGCTACGGCACAAGCCTGCTGTTCTACCCACCCACCTATTACGAGGCGCTGTTCCAAGACAAGCGTAAGCGACTCGGCAAGGCCGGTCCCCCATTCGTACGCGCGTGAGGCAAGATGATGAGCACGTGGAATTCGTATGGATCACGTGAGATCGCGCCCACGATCAGCGATCGTGGACACGATTCATTTGGCTCTGTTGAATTTCGAGTGGGTGGTAAATTGCCCGATTTGCACGTGAGCGGCGTCGATGTCGACGCGGCTGCGAAGCGGTTGACGGTCAACATCGATTTGATTTCGTTGCCGGCAGTCGCTTCCCGCATCCAGAGATGCGCCGGCGGACATCCCGTGCACGCCACCGTTGTCAAGTGCTACCGGCACTTGAACTTCTTCCAGCACGACTGCTTTCTCGAAGTGCGCACGCCTCGCATCAAGCTGCCTGACGGCCGCGTGGCACCCGTCGAGCCAAAGTGGGTCGGAAAGCTCAAGGGCTTCGCGCTGTTG
Organism: Burkholderia sp.; assembly: GCA_040946865.1. Taxonomy (GTDB): domain Bacteria; phylum Pseudomonadota; class Gammaproteobacteria; order Burkholderiales; family Burkholderiaceae; genus Burkholderia. The sequence goes on along the minus strand of JAYFSB010000057.1, from coordinate 3,221 downwards.
TTGTTCGAGGCAATGGCGCTGATGCTCGCCCAGCAGATATCGTTCACCGCAGTCGTCCGTACCGTCGGGGAGTCCTGGCATCGGGTGAACGCTATGTGCAAACGCTATGTCGAACTCGCACTCGCCGAGATCGACCTGTCCGACATGACGAGCATTGCCGTCAACGAAACGTCCTACCAGCGCGGACACAACTACCTGATGCTTGTGGCTGATGCGCTCGAACGCAAAGTCGTATTTGTGACCGAAGACAAGGATGCTGCGACGATCAAAGCGTTCGTCGCGAGCCTACGCGAGCATGGGGGAGAGCCCGAGCAAATCACGTCGGTCAGCATTGACATGTCGCCCGCGTTCATCAAAGGCGTCAAGACGAATCTGCCGAATGCTCGCATAACCTTCGACAAGCTCCACGTCGTCGCTCATGCGTCGAAAGCCGTGGACCCAATGCGGCGAATCGAGCAGCGAACCGATCCGGAACTCAAGGGATTGCGGATGGCCGCTGCTGAAGGATCGCGGCCGGCTGACCGCCGCGTAACGCGCCGATCTCGATGCTCTGATTGTGAACGTCACGACCAAGCGGCCCGCCCGCGCGTGGCGCTATCGCGAGCAACTTCGCGAGAGTCTCGATCGCAAGCAGATCAACGTCGTCAGCGAAATGCTCGAGCAGTGGTGCGCGAACGTCATGCGCTCGAAGGTCGATCCGATGAAGGACGTCGCCTGCATGATCGGCAGTCATTTCGACGGCATCGTCGCCTGGACTCAGACGCATCAGACCAACGGCTTGCTGGAAGCCATCAACAGACTCTTCCAGGTCGCCAAGTGAAAGGCGCGCGGATACACCAACCTCACGACCATGCGTACCGTGCTGTTTCTGATTGCCGGCAAGCTCGATTTCTCGAAGATCAACCCACATGTCGCGTAACCCACTCAAATTTCAAGAAAGCCACTTTCATGGTGGCCGGTTCCGGCTTCCGCCAGGTTCGCTGGTTGTGCTTCTGACACGCAACATTCTCAGCTAAACCGCCACCGCTTTCTCAAAATTCCGTCTACCCGCCGTACACCACTTTCAACAATAACTCGATCGCAGCCCGGCCCGGCGCGTGCCTCAGACGTTGAATAGGAAGTTCATCACGTCGCCGTCGTGCACCACGTATTCCTTGCCTTCGGCGCGCATCTTGCCGGCTTCCTTCGCGCCCTGCTCGCCCTTGTAGGTGATGTAGTCCTCGTAGCCGATGGTCTGCGCGCGGATGAAGCCGCGCTCGAAATCGGTGTGGATCACGCCGGCCGCCTGCGGGGCGGTGTCGCCGATATGGATGGTCCAGGCGCGCACTTCCTTCACGCCGGCCGTGAAATAGGTTTGCAGGCCGAGCAGCTTGAAGCCGGCGCGGATCACGCGGTCCAGGCCCGGCTCGTCCATGCCCATGTCAGCCAGGAAAGCTTCCTTGTCGGCATCGTCGAGATCGGCGATCTCGACCTCGAGCGCGGCGCACACCGCCACCACCGGCGACTTCTCGGCCTCGGCATACTTGCGCACAGCATCCAGGTGCGGATTGTTTTCGAAGCCATCGTCCTTGACGTTGGCCATGTACATCGCCGGCTTGGCGGTGATCAGGCAGAACGGCTTGAGGATCGCGAGCTCGTCCTCGGACAGGTCGAGGCCACGCACGGCCTTGCCATGGTCGAGGTGGGCACGCACCTTCTCGAGCGCGGCGGTCAGCTTGACCGCTTCCTTGTCGTTGCCCGACTTGGCGGCCTTCGAGTAGCGCGTGAGCGCCTTCTCGACGGTACCGAGGTCGGCCAGCACCAGCTCGGTGTTGATCACTTCGATGTCGTCGCGCGGGCTCACGCGGCCGGTCACGTGGATCACGTTCTCGTCCTCGAAGCAGCGCACCACGTGGGTGATCGCGTCGGTTTCGCGGATATTGGCGAGGAACTGGTTGCCGAGGCCTTCACCCTTGCTGGCACCGGTCACCAGGCCCGCGATGTCGACGAACTCGACCACCGCCGGCACGATCCGCTCGGGATTGACGATCGTCGAGATCGCCTTCAGGCGTGCATCCGGCACCTCGACGATACCGACGTTCGGCTCGATGGTACAAAACGGGTAGTTCTCAGCGGCGATGCCGGCCTTGGTCAGCGCATTGAACAGGGTAGACTTGCCGACATTGGGCAGGCCGACGATACCGCATTTGAGGCGCATGGGAAACCTTTCTGGATCAGATGTTGTGCGCTTGCGCGGGGTACTCCCGGGCGCTGGAGCCTGCAGTTTCGCGCGGATGCTGCCCGCGAATGGCGCAATTGTATCGCGTTCAGATCGGGGGATTTCAAGCGGGAGGGACGGCGGCTAGGGCTTCCGCATGAAGGTCTTGTCAGGCAGCAAGGTGGAGAATGGACTCACGCCAATTGATGCTCCACGCGGCGAGGTTACGGATGTCCTTCAAGCTGACTCTTCTTCGGTCGCCGCTGTTGCTCCATGCGCGCCAGGTTCAGCGTGATCTTGCGCCCGCCCGCGACATTTTTTTCGACGGCCTTCATCGGCCTGGGACTAATGAGGCAGGTCTGCTGCGTGGTGGTCTGATCGCCGATCTGCCGCGTGCGCGCCATCATCGCGATCTGCTGGACACCACTTTGTTAGACACAGAAAAGCCGGGTAGTCGCAAAGGACGCCCGAACCATAGTCCTGAATTCCGGCGTCGCATAGCAATCGCTCGCGTGCGAGCCCGGTGTTTCAGTCGCCAAACTGGCCCACGAGCATGGTCTGAATGCGAATCTGGCGTTCACCTGGCGGCACCGGTATCGTGCTGAGCAAAGGGCGTCAGAGGCAACGCTGCTGCCAGTGACGGTCATGAGCGATATGAGGCCGGCGGTCATCGCAGCGCCACCAATCAAACCGGAGATCGCGAAACCGGCCGTACCCGTTGGCACGATTGAAGTCCGGCTCGGACGAGCGGTGGCCAAGGTTGACGGCGTTGTTGACTCCGATATGCTGCGAACCGTATTGCAGAGCTTGAGATCATGATCTTTTTGCCTGCCGGTACACGTATCTGGCTTGCGGCGGGCGTCACCGATAGGCGTTTCGGATTCCAGGGACTGGCTGCGAAAGTACAGACAGCGCTCGAAGAAAATCCGCTGGGTGGCCACCTATTCATCTTCCGTGGGTGCCGCGGCGATCTCGTCAAGCTGCTGTGAGCCACTGATGACGGGCTCTGGCTGCTTGCAAAGCG
>JAYFSB010000056.1:0-8096 GCA_040946865.1 Burkholderia sp. | reverse complement strand
CCTTGCTCGGGTCATATCCACCGATCTATAACGGCTGAACCACGGGGACGGTGAACTTGATCAGCATTGCCTTAAGCAGGTTCGCCGCGTCTCCACTCGATATGACAAGCTTTGCCGAGAGCTATCTCGTGTTTGCATCGCTTGCCTGCGCGTTTGGACCAGTCGTAAATGTGAACACTGCCTAGAAAAAGTTCAAGTGCCGGCAGCGCTTGACAGCGGTGTTATGCACGGGATGGCCGCCGGCGATCTCTGGATGCGGGAAGCGACTGCCGGCAACAAAATCGATGTTGACCCGTCAACCACTTCGTAGACGCGTCGAAACCGATGCCGTTTACGAACCACGGATCGCTGCTACCCAAAGCACGTCTCGAACAACGTGCTATGCATGATTACCGTCGTTCACGTGCAAATCGGGCAATTTACTACCCACCCGAAATTCAATAGAGGCTCAAAATTCCGTCTGCCCGCCGTACACTACTTTCGACAATAACTCGTTTGCGGCAATGCTGCTGATGCTGCGCCCAGCAGATGTTGTTCACCGCAGTCGCCCCTACCGTCGGCGAGTCCTGGCATCGGGTGAATGCCATTTGCAAACGCTATGTCGAACTCGCGTTCGCCGAGATCGACTTGTCCGACATGACAAGCATTGCCGTCGACGAAACGTCCTACCAGCGCGGACACAACTACCTGACGCTCGTGGCTGATACGCTCGAACGCAAAGTCTCGTGTTCATGACCGAAGGCAAGGATGCTGCGACGATCGCAGCATCCGTCGCGCGCCATGCGCGAGCATGGGGGAGAGCCCGAGCAGATCACGTCGGTCAGCATTGACATGTCGCCACGCGTTAGTGGTGCACAAACGTCATATGCTCGAAGGTCGATCCGATGAAGGACGTCGCCCACATGATCCGCAGTCATTTCGATGGCGTCGTTGCCTGGACCCAGACACGTCAGACCAATGGCTTCCTGGAGCCATCAACGGACTCTTCTAGGCTGCTAAGCGAAAGGCGCGCGGATAATATACACAAACCTCACGACCATGCGTACCGTGCTGTTTCTGATCGCCGGCAAGCTCGACTTCTCGAAGATCAACCAACATGTCGCATAACCCACTCAAATTTCAAGAGAACCATACAAAGCCTACACGACAAGCCCATGCTTCCTTGCGTACGACGACAACGTTACGCCTGCAAGGTCGGCCGCCTCGACATGGGCATTCCAATCCATAGCATCTCCTGCTCGCATGAAAATGCCAGGCGTACCTCGCTACCGTCAAATTCGTAAGAGCGGGTTTATCGATGCTTACGGCGCGGGCGGCTCAGATCGCGACCGGCTCGGCCTCAAGCTCGACGCCGAAGCGCGCCTGCACGTCGGCCTGGATCGCACGCGCCAGCATCAGGATCTCGGTACCGGTGGCACCGCCGCGATTGACTAGCACCAGCGCCTGGCGGTCATGGACGGCCACCGCGCCAAGCGAGCGGCCCTTCCAGCCGCAACGATCGATCAGCCAGCCTGCAGCCAGTTTGACATGCCCGTCCGACTGCGGATACGAGATCAGCTCCGGTTCGCGCTGCTGCAGCGCGGCGAACTGCTCGGCTCCGATTACAGGATTCTTGAAGAAGCTGCCCGCATTGCCGAGCATGGCCGGGTCCGGCAGCTTGGCGCGCCGGATCGCCACCACTGCATCGAACACGTCGCGCGGCCTAGCCTCGGCCGGCGCGATGCCGCGCACGGCGAATTCGCGCGAGACATCGGCGTAGTTGCAGCGCGGCACCCATTGTTTAGGCAGCCGGAACGTGACCGAGACGATCGCGAAACGGTCTCGCGCGGCCTGCTTAAACAGGCTGTCGCGATAGCCGAACGCGCAGGCCTCGGCATCGAACTCGACGATCCTGCTGGTGGCCAGTTCGACCGCCTTCAGGGATGCGAAGCGTTCGCGCATCTCGATGCCGTAGGCACCGATATTCTGGATCGGCGCGGCACCCACTGTGCCCGGGATCAGCGCGAGATTCTCGAGCCCCGGCATGCTGGCTTCCAGGGTCCAGGCCACGAATTCGTGCCAGTTCTCGCCGCCGCCGGCCTCTACGTACCAGGCCTCGTCGTCCTCCCGCAGCAGCGCGCGGCCGCACACGCCGTTGATCAGCACCAGCGCATCGACGTCGTCCGTGAACACCACGTTGCTGCCGTCGCCGAGCACCAGCACCGGCAATCCGGCCACGCGCGGGTCGCGCGCCGCGGCGGCGAAGCCGGCCGGTGTGTCGATGCGCGCCGCCCAGCGCGCGCGCACCGCGAAGCTGAAGCTGTTGTGCTCGCGCAGTGGGTAGTCGGGCAGCAACTCGGGTGGGCCGGCGGCCTCCGATGCGGGGGCGGACAGAAGCGGCAGAACGGCGGCGAGAGCGGAATCGGACATCGGCGGCAGGGGACGGCGGCGTTCGCGGGTCACGCCGGCGTGAGCGGCGGCCTTGAGCAAAACGCGGGGCATCGGTAAAATAGCGGTCGGTCCACAATTATAGCGAGTGGCCGCGTACGCATCGTGCGACCCACCTGTTTTACAGGGAAAACAGCATGCCATCGTTCGACGTCATTTCCAAAGCAAACATGATCGAAGTGAAGAATGCCGTCGAGCAGTCGAACAAGGAAATTTCGACGCGCTTCGACTTCAAGGACTCCGACGCGCGCATCGAGCATAAAGAACAGGAGCTGACCCTGTTCGCCGACGACGATTTCAAGCTCGGCCAGGTCAAGGACGTGCTGATCGGCAAGATGGCCAAGCGCAATGTCGATGTACGTTTCCTCGACTACAGCAAGGCCGAAAAGATCGGCGGCGACAAGCTCAAGCAGGTCGTCACGATCAAGAAGGGCGTGACGGGCGACCTGGCCAAGCGCGTGGTGCGCACCGTCAAGGACAGCAAGATCAAGGTGCAGGCCAGCATCCAGGGTGACGCAGTGCGCGTGTCGGGTGCCAAGCGCGACGACCTGCAGAACGTGATCGCACTGCTGCGCAAGAAAGTCGCCGACACCCCGCTGGACTTCAACAACTTCCGCGACTGATCGAACTCGATCCGCCGGCAAGACCCAGGCGGGGGGCACGGGCCTAGCCCGCTGCCCCGCACCGTTTTTCATGGGCTCGGCCGTTTCAATGTAAGCGACTCGGCATGACCGTCGTAGACGCCAGCCGCAGGACGACGGTGGCAAAATCCATCTGACGAGCGCTCAGTTGTTGATGTTGCTCGAGGGCATCGATTGGCGACAGCCTCGGCGCACCGTCGCGCTGGCGATGTTGTAACCCGCGAGAAAGGTTTATAAACTGCGACGCATGTCCGATCATGCACTACTTCCTGATACCGTTGCCGCGCTCCATGCCCTGGTGCTCGAGCAGCAGGCATCGATCGAAGAACAAAAAGCCTCGTTCGAGAAAATGGTGCAGGAGCTTGCTGCGCGTGATCAGGAGATCGAACGCCTGAAGGCGCTAATCGACAAGCTCAAACGCATGCACTTCGGTCGCAAGTCAGAGCAACTCGATCGCCAGATCGAGAACCTCGGTAAGCGACTCGGCAAGGCCGGTCACCCATTCGCACGCGCGTGAGGCAAGAGCGCGTGGAATTTGTGTGGATCACGTGAGATCGCGCCCACGATCAGCGATCGTGGACACGATTTATCTGGTTCTAGCCGGCAATCAGGTAGTGGACGGAGGAATGGCGGCCGACTTCAGCTTGTTCGCGACATTCCAGAGTAGCAGCTCGTCGATGCGGGTGATGAGGTAATCAGCGATGTGAGTCAGGGCGTATTCCAGATAGGCGCGCGGATTGATGCCGTTGAGCTTGCACGTCTCGATCAGGCGGTACATTGCAGCTGCCCGCTCGTATCTGGTGACGGAGCCAATGAATAGATAATGCTTGCGTCCGAGCGCGACACAGCGTAGGGCATTCTCGGCAAGCGCATTGCTGATCTCAGCTCGGACATCTTCGCAGGAGAACACGAGCGCTGCCCAGTGGTTCAACGAGTAGTGGATTGCTTTGGCGAGCGTGGACTTGGTCGACAGCGTCGCGAGCTGCTCCCTGATCGTTGCCTCGCATGTGGCGAGCAGCGGCTTGGCCTTTTCCTATCGTACGCGCAGGCACTCATCGGGTGGCTTGCCCCGGATATCGGTTCCGATGCCGTAGCGCTCGCCAATCATCGTTAGCAATGTCTGGGTGTCCGAGCTCGGCGTGCTCGCGTACAGTTGATCGAAGCCGGCCTAGGCATCCGCCTGCAGAATGCCGTGGAATGCCGCGAGCCGGGTTTGAGGGTGGACGCCTTTACGTTCCGACGAGAAGTCGAACCATACCAGCCGGTTCAGTCGAGCCCGAGCGACGATCGTCACGTGCGTAGACCCAGAACCGACTGGTCAGGGTCTTCCCGTTGCCTGGCGCGAGCACGGCGACCAGCGTATCGTCAGTGTGCAATTTACCGGGCCGCAACGTGTGTAGCGCTGGATCGCTTCGATCAGCGGCCTGCAACGGCGATCTGGCCGACCCAGCGGCCCATGGCTGGCACGATCAAGCGTCACACCGTCGCACGCAGCGATCTCCGCGTGCCGATACAGCGGTCGATGATCCGCGAACTTTGACACGACGATATCGGCGAGCGCGCTGGGATGGACAATGCTGCGCTCGATCCGCAGGCCTGGCATCGGTGGCTGTTCGATGTGAACGCAGCTCGGGCAGACCGGATTCCGGTTCGAGCACGATCTCTTCGCGCAGCAGATGCAGCAGTGGTGCCTGCGGATCGGTTTCCTTGCTGCTTGCGGCCTTGTCCTTGCCCCGTCTTCGCATGCTGCACATCGACAGCGCCACGTGTCGATTAGCGCCTTCAGGCGTTCGATCATCCTGATCACGCGCAGCAAGCTCCTGCACCATTTTCTTGAGCGAGGCTTGTTGTTCTTCGACCGATGCCTGCTGCTCGAGCATCAGAGCATGGAGCTCGGCAACGGTATCAGGAAGTGGCGCATGATCGGACATGCGTCGCATGTTTATAAGCGCTTTCGCGCGGGTTACAACATCGCCAGCGGCGACGGTGCGCCGAGGCTGTCGCCAATCGATGCCCTCGAGCAACATCGACAACTGAGCGCTCGTCAGATGGATCTTGCCACCGTCGTCCTGCGGCCAGATAAATCGACTTCGCTCCCATCGCTTTGCAAGCAGCCAGAACCCGTCATCAGTGGCCCACAGCATCTGACGAGATCGCCGCGCGGGTGCCCACGGAAGATGAATAAGTGGCCACCCAACGGATTTTCTGCGAGCGCTGTCTGTACTTTCGCAACCAGTCCCTGGAATCCGAAACGCCTATCGGTGACGCCCGCCGCAAGCCAGATACGTCTACCGGTAGGCAAAGAGATCATGATCGCAGGCTCTCCAATACGGTTCGCAGCATATCGGGGTCGACAACGCCGTCAACCTTAACCACCGTTCGTCCGATCCGGACTTCAATCGTGCCAACGGGTACGGCCGGTTTCGCGATTCCAGTTTTGATTGGTGGCGCTGCGATGACCGCCGGCCTCATATCGCTCACGACCGTCACTGTCAGCAGCGTTGCCTCTGACGCCCTTTGCTCGGCACAATACCGGTGCCGCCAGGTGAACGCCAGATTCGCATTCAGACCATGCTCGCGGGCCAGTTTGGCGACTGAAACACCTGGCTTCCACGCGGCGATTGCGATGCGACGCCGGAACTCAGGACTATGGTTCGGGCGTCCTTTGCGACTACCCGGCTTCTCTGTGTCTAACAAAGTGGTGTCCATCACTTCGAAAATGATGGGCACCACTTTGGCGTCGATCTTTGCTGGCGTCTACGACGGCCATGCCGAGTCGCTTACTTTGACTTCACGGCCGGCGGGTGAGGCGGAGGTAATAGACCCCCAGGCGGTTGCGATACAGGTTCGGAAGTTTGTGCATATTGGCTCACCGGCCCAAAACGCAAGGCCAGCGCTCAGTCAAGAGCAGCGGGCCTTGCGAGTGATGCTGGTGGCGAATCAGGGATTCGAACCCCGGACCTGCGGATTATGATTCCGTTGCTCTAACCGACTGAGCTAATTCGCCAGATATTTTTAAAATATGAAGGAGGTTTTGAACTCTGTCAATAACTTTGTCGAAGAATTCTCCCGAAGGATCGGGACGACCGTCCGGGCGGGCTCCGCCAAGCCCTGACTCAGTCTTGCGAGTAGATGTCTTTGTCTCCTTGACGAACAACAGCGCGATCACGGTGTCAATCAGTGGGTGGCGTAATGGTACCAACAGGAACGGGAACGGAATAAAACGCAGATTCGAACGATTTCAAAATTGCAGTTTTTTGCCATTTTTGGCAACCCCATTTTCGGGTAAATCTGGCATCGGTTTGGGTCTCGCTGGCTCTTGCCTTCGAACACCAGTCGGTAGGTGCCGTGGCGTAACCGGTCGAACGTCGCGGCACCGAGGATGCGATTGTCGGGGAACGCGGCACCCTATTCTTCCATCTCTGTTGAATTTCGAGTGGATGGTAAATTGCCCGATTTGCACGTGAGCGACGGTAGTCATGCATAGCAAATTGTTCGAGACGGCTTTGGGTATCAGCGATCCGGGGTTCGTGAGCGGCGTCGATTTCGACGCGTCTGCGAAGCGGTTGACGGTCAACATCGATGTCGTTGCCGGCAGTCGCTTCCCGCATCCAGAGATCGCCGGCGGCTATCCCGTGCACGACACCGTTGTCAAGCGATGCCGGCACTTGAACTTCTTCCAGCACGACTTGCTTTCTCGAAGTGCGCACGTCTCGCATCAAGCTGCCTGACGGCTGCGTGGCGCTCGTCGAGCCCGAGTGGGCCGGCAAAGCTCAAGGGCTTCACGCTGCTGTTCGAGGCAATGGTGCTGATGCTCGCCCAGCAGATGTCGTTTACTGCAGTCGCCTGTACCGTCGGCGAGTCCTGGCATCGGGTGAACGTCATTTGCAAACGCTATGTCGAACTCGCGCTCGCCGAGCTCGACCTGTCCGACATGACGAGCATTCCCGTCGACGAAACGTCCTGCCAGCGCGGACACAACTACCTGACGCTCGTGGCTGATGCGCTCGAACGCAAAGTCGTGTACGTGACCGAAGGCAACGATGCTGCGATGATCGAAGCGTTCGTCGCAAGCCATGCGCAAGCATGGGGTAGAGCCCGAGCAGATCACGTCGGTCAGCATTGACATGTCGCCCGCGTTCATCAAAGACGTCAAGACGAATCTGCCGAATGCTCGATCATCTTCGACAAGCTCCACGTCGTCGCTCATGCGTCGAAAGCCGTGGACCCAATGCGGCGAATCGAGCAGCGAACCGATCCGGAACTCAAGGGATTGCGATGGCCGCTGCTGAAGGATAGCGATCGGCGGACCGCCCGCGCGTGGCGCTATCGCGAGCAATTTCGGGAGATTCTCGATCGCAAGCAGGTCAACGTCGTCAGCGGAAGGCGCGCGGATACACCCAACCTCACGACCATGCGCACCGTGCTGTTTCTGATTGCTGGCAAGCTCGACTTCTCAAAGATCAATCCACATGTCGCGTAACCCACTCATTTTCAAGAGATCCAGAGATCTTGTGATCAGCGATATAGATCAGGACGTATTCCAGGTAGGGTCTCCGGTTGATCCCGTTGGGCTTGCACGTCCCGATCAGGCTATACATATCATATCGGCTATTCGTAAAAGTGGGTTGAAACGGGATCAAAGCTCCCCCGCCTCAATCATGCGGATGAGTGTTGAAATGTCTGCGCCGTAGTTCTTGGGCGGCGGTGGTGCCCGGCCTCCTTCGTAGGCTTCATTGCCCGCACCTTTTCGAGCATAGGCAGTCCATAGCCCATCGCCTCATCTGGCAACACTCTGCCCATCTCGACAGGCTCCGGCACTCGCTTTCTCCCGAACTTGGGTCTTGCCTGCTTGCGGCTATGGATGCTCTCGATGAACAGAATCTTGGCCCCCAGCGCCTCGAACGAGTAGCCACGCCCCAGCCGATTCATCACACGGATCAAGCTATTTAAGGCAATGCTGATCAAGTGTCTGCATTCACGATGTCGTCAAGCCTGCGAAGCGAATCGATCATGAACGAAGTTGTC
>JAYFSB010000055.1:0-8158 GCA_040946865.1 Burkholderia sp. | reverse complement strand
ACACCTGGCTCGCACGCGACGATTGCGATGCGATGCCAGAACTCAGGACTATGGTTCTGGCGTCCTTTGCGACTACCCGGCTTCTCTGTGTCTAACAAAGTGGTGTCCATCACCTCGAAAATGATGGGCACCACTTTGACGTCGATCTTTGCTGGCGTCTACGACGGCTATGCCGAGTCGCTTACGCTGATCGAAGCGATCCAGCGCTACATGTGGCGTCCCGGCAAATTTTGCACACGGACGGATACGCCGGTCGCCGTGCTCGAGCCAGGCAACGGGAAGACCCTGACCGGTCGGTTCTGGGTCTACACACGCGACGATTGCCGCTGGGGCTCGACTGAACCGGCTGCGGTATGGGTCGATTTTTCGTCGGACCGCAAAGGCGTCTACCCTCAAACCTGGCTCGCCGCATTCCACGGCATTCTGTAGGCGGATATCTACGCCGGCTTCGATTAACTGTACGCGAGCACGCCGAGCTCAGACACCCAGACATTGCTTACGATGATTGGCGAGCGCTACGGCATCGAAGGCCGATATCCGAGGCAAGCCACCCGATGAGCGCTTGCGCGTACGACAGGAGAAGGTCAAGCCGCTGCTCGCCACATTCGAGGCAACGATCAGGGAGAAGCTCGCGACGCTGTCGACCAAGTCCACGCTCGCCAAAGCAATCAACTACTCGTTGAACCACTGGGCAGCGCTCGTGTTTTACTGCGAGGACGGCCGGGCCGAGATCAGCAACGCGCTTGCCGAGAACGCCCTACGCTGAGTCGCGCTCGGACGCAAGCATGATCTGTTCGTTGGCTCCTCCGCCACCGGAGGCGAGCGAGCTGCTGCAATGTACAGCCTGATCGGGACGTGCAAGCTCAACAGCATCAATCCACGCCGCCCATCTGGAATACGTCCTGACTTACATCGCTGATTACATTATCACCCGCATCGACGAGCTGCTGCCCTGGAATGTCGCGGACAAACTGAAATCAGTCGCCGTTCTTCCGTCCACTACCTGATTGCAGACTAGATCCAGATACATCGTGCCCACGATCTCACATGATCCACACGAATGCCACATTCTCATCATCTTGCCTCACGCACGTGTGAATGGGGTACGGGTATTGCCGAGTCGCTTACGGCGGATATGCAACAACGCCTGTGAGGATTCGATCCGTCCGTTTGTTCTCGGAAGAAAGAACTGGCTGTTCAGCGATAAGGTGGGGTGGTCGGAGCAAAGGCAAGCCTGAATCTGTACCAGCTGATCGAGACGTACAAGACGAACAACGTCGACGTCTATCAGTACCTCATCGACCTGTTCAAGGCGCTGCCGCTCGTGCAAACGGTCGACGACTACGAAGCGCTGCTGCCTTGCAAGCTTGTTGGCAAGCCCGCTCGCAACCCGAAGACTTGATCGTTAGCCGATCGACCGTCACGGTGCAAGGGCGGATTCACGGATCGCTTACGCCGAAGTAGCGCTCGAAGGCAACCAGGCTCAATCCGCTGAACACACCCGCCTGAACGTATCTTCGCATGGAATTCCGTTCACGTAAGTCAGATGCTTGCGTAGCCACCCCATCTGGATTCGCCCCCACAGTGCGATCGTCTTCCACAAGACTTCCACTCCGCACCGGACGGCGCACAGCGCCGTCAGCACAATCTCGTCCAGCGGGTAATCGGGCACTGACGGTACCGCGGATCTCGCAACTCGACGAACCCATCCATGATCGAAGATATCTCTCGTTTCGCCAAAAATCGAGAGCAAACCCCAGCACGCCGATGTTTACAACCACTAACTTCCGCTCGATCATCCTTACCACACGGACCTCTTCATACGGAAGCTCTGCGCTTCCTCCAATCCGATTCCCTTCGCATACCCGCGCTTGAAGGGGCGCCAAGCAGACTGCCGGCACACACTGTCTGGCGGGTGACACATTAGATGCTCGCGGGTCGGCCTGGCACTGAAGGGCAAGCCCAACCTGCTGATGCTCGATGAGCCCAGCCTCGAGCTCGCTCCCTTGATCGTCAAGGAGATCTTCCACATTATCAGCGCACTGCGCGGCATGGGTGTGGTCACGTTATTGATGGAACAGCATGCGACCCTGCAGATCTCCGATCACACCTATGTGCTGGAAACCAGCGAATTCGTGCTCGACGGGCCGGCAGCCGGGTTGGTACAGAACCCGCATGTGATCGACAGCTACCTCGGACTGACTCGCAAGTCCGGCTGAAATCGAGCGAGCAGAGCGTCTGGCGATCCTGATGGTGTTAGAACAATGCGGCATGTTTCACGTGAAACGCGCTATTTTTACTGATTGTCTGTTCAGACGATATTCAGATCAAAAGCGTACCCGCTATAATTCGTCTATACTTTTTTAGGTTCGCGTACGTTCTGATGCGAAATCCGCAATGCCTTATCCTACTGAATTTGACGTGATCGTCGTCGGTGGCGGTCATGCCGGTACGGAAGCTGCTTTGGCGGCCGCCCACATGGGCGTTAAAACGCTGCTGCTGACCCACAATATCGAAACGCTTGGCCAGATGAGCTGCAACCCGTCGATCGGCGGGATCGGCAAGGGCCACTTGGTAAAGGAAGTCGATGCGCTCGGCGGCACCATGGCGATTGCCGCCGACGAAGCCGGCATCCAGTTCCGGGTCCTGAATTCGTCCAAGGGCCCAGCCGTGCATGCCACACGCGCCCAGGTCGATCGTCTGCTCTACAAGCAAGCGATCCGTAGCCGTCTCGAGAATCAGCCGAATCTCTGGTTGTTCCAGCAAGCCGTGGATGATCTGATCGTCGAGGGTAAGCGCGTGGTCGGTGTTGTGACCCAGATCGGCATTCGCTTCGAGGCGCGCGCGGTGGTGCTGACGGCCGGTACTTTCCTCGACGGCAAGATCCACGTTGGTCTCAACAATCACACGGGTGGTCGGGCAGGGGATCCTGCCGCCATCTCGCTGTCGTCGCGCCTCAAGGAGCTGAAGCTGTCGCAAGGCCGTCTCAAGACCGGTACGCCACCGCGTATCGATGGCCGCTCGATCGACTTCTCAAAGCTCGAAGAGCAGTCGGGCGATCTCGATCCGGTGCCGGTGTTCTCCTTCCTGGGTCGCGTCGAGATGCATCCGCGCCAGATGCCTTGCTGGGTCACGCATACCAACGAGCGCACGCACGACATCATCCGCAGCGGTCTCGATCGCTCACCGATGTACACCGGCGTGATCGAGGGCGTTGGTCCACGTTACTGCCCATCGATCGAGGATAAGATTCACCGCTTTACCTCGAAGGATTCACACCAGATATTTCTCGAACCAGAAGGACTGACTACCAACGAGTTCTATCCGAACGGGATCTCGACCAGCCTGGCGTTCGACGTGCAGCTCGACCTGGTGCATTCGATGCGTGGCCTCGAGCACGCACACATCCTGCGCCCCGGCTATGCGATCGAATATGACTACTTTGACCCGCGCGGCCTGAAGGCTTCGCTGGAAACCAAGGCGATCGAAGGCCTGTTTTTTGCGGGCCAGATTAATGGCACGACGGGTTATGAAGAGGCGGCCGCGCAAGGGCTGCTGGCGGGGATCAATGCCGGCTGTTATGCCCAGGAAAAGGATGCCTGGTGCCCGCATCGCGCCGAAGCCTACCTGGGCGTGCTGGTTGACGATCTTGTCACGCGCGGCGTGTCCGAACCTTATCGGATGTTCACCAGCCGTGCCGAATACCGCCTGAGTCTGCGTGAAGACAATGCCGATATGCGCCTTACTGAGATCGGCCGCAAACTCGGTGTGGTCGACGACGCGCGATGGGACGCATTCTCGCGCAAGCGCGATGCTGTTTCACGTGAAACTGAACGGCTGCGCTCAACCTGGGTGACGCCGAAGACGTTGCCGACCGAAGAAGTAACGACGCTGCTCGGCAAGACGATCGGTCATGAGTACAGCCTGGCTGAGCTGCTGCGTCGCCCGGGCGTGAGTTATGCAGGTGTCTGCGGCCTACGTGGAGGAGAGTGTGGGCCGGTCGAGTCGCTCGCTGAGGATCCGGTGCTGCTGGCGCAGATCGAGGAACAGATCGAGATCAGCATCAAGTACCAGGGTTATATCGAGCGTCAGGCTGGCGAAATCGAGCGTAACGGCGTGCATGAAAACACCCATCTGCCGGAAGGGATTGACTACGCCGAAGTGCGTGGCCTGTCCTTCGAGGCATGTCAGAAACTGAACCAGCATCGTCCTGAAACGATCGGCCAGGCTTCGCGGATCTCGGGCATCACGCCGGCGGCGATCTCGCTGCTGATGTTGCACCTGAAGCGCGGCCTGGGTCGTCGTGGTGCCTCTGGTGCGAGCAAAATGGAGGAGCAGCAACGTCCCGACCCAGCAATGACGGCGCGGCAACCGGTGGTGGGGGGGTCATCCCGCGAGGCGCTGCATGAACTGCTGGACCACGGACTCGATTCGCTCAGCATCCAACTGGAGTCGGCGCAGGTCGCCAAACTGCTCGACTACGTAGCGCTGCTTGGCAAATGGAACGCGGTCTACAACCTGACCGCAATCCGTGATCCGCGGCAGATGCTGATTCAGCACATTCTCGATTCGCTGTCGATCGTCCCGCATCTGCGCGAGCTCGATGTGAAGATGGCGCTCGATGTCGGTTCGGGTGGCGGCCTACCTGGCATCGTGATGGCGATCGTGTTCCCGCATTGGCAAATCACACTCAATGATGCCGTCCACAAAAAGTCCGCATTCCAGACCCAGGCAAAGGCCGAGCTGAAACTAGCCAATTTGTCGGTCGTCACCGGCCGCGCGGAATCATTGCGGCCTGGCCATGAAGTACCCGGCCAGTTCGATATGATCGTCTCGCGTGCCTTTGCGGATTTGTCGGACTTCGTGGTGCTCACGCGACACCTGGTGGTGCCGGGTGGGGCAATCTGGGCGATGAAGGGCGTCTTGCCAGAAGACGAAATTTCGCGCCTGCCGGCAGGCGCGCAAGTGCATCAGACGATTCGGCTCACGGTGCCCGCGCTCGATGCGGAACGGCACCTAATCGAAGTCAGCGTTGGCGAAGCATCATGAAATTGGGGCGTGGTGAATCCACGCCCAATGTCTTATTAAATAGGGATAAACCAACGATGGCAAAAATCTTCTGCGTGGCGAACCAGAAGGGGGGCGTCGGCAAGACGACGACGACGGTCAATCTCGCCGCGAGTCTTGCTGCCCAACAGCAGCGCGTATTGCTGATCGATCTGGACCCGCAGGGTAATGCCACCATGGGCAGCGGCATCGACAAGGCGGCCTGCGAGGCGACCGTCTACGAGGTGCTGGTCGATGGCGTGGGCATCGAGCAGGTGCGCGTGTGCCCCGAGTCGCTCGACTACGACGTGCTGCCGGCGAATCGCGAACTGGCGGGCGCGGAGATCGAGTTAATAGGCGTCGAGAATCGCGAGCGACAGCTCAAAGCCGCGCTCGAGAAGGTCGCCGATCAATACGATTTTGTGCTAATTGACTGTCCACCTGCGCTGTCGCTACTGACGCTGAACGGGTTGTGCTCGGCGCACGGCGTGGTGATCCCGATGCAGTGCGAGTACTTCGCGCTGGAAGGGCTATCCGACCTGGTCAACACCATCAAGCAGATCCACACGAACCTGAATCGCGACCTGAAGGTGATCGGCCTGCTGCGCGTTATGTTCGATCCGCGCATCACGCTGCAGCAGCAGGTGTCCGACCAGCTGAAGACGCACTTCCGCGACAAGGTTTTCGACGCCGTGATTCCGCGCAATGTGCGGCTTGCCGAGGCACCCAGCTACGGGCTGCCCTGCGTGGTGTTCGACCGCGCCTCGCGCGGTGCGCAGGCGTACTTACAGTTCGGCACGGAAATGATCGAGCGGGTGAGGGCGCTTTGAAGCGTCGTGCCATCGGACCAGCAGACGAGGGAAATGCGATGAATGCGGTAGCGAAGAAAAAAGGTCTGGGGCGTGGGCTCGAGGCCCTGCTCGGCGGCAGCGCCGACATCACCGAATCGGTGAGGACCGAGGGCGCGCTGAGCACGCTGTCGCTCGACAAGCTGCAGGCCGGCAAGTACCAGCCACGCACGCGCATGGATGAGGGCGCGCTGCAGGAGCTCGCGGCTAGCATCCGTGCGCAGGGCGTGATGCAGCCGATCCTGGTGCGCCCGATCGGCACCGAACGCTTCGAGATCATCGCTGGCGAACGCCGCTTCCGGGCTGCGTACCTGGCCGGGCTCGACGAGGTACCGGTACTGATCAAGGAGGTGACCGACCAAGCTTCTGCCGCGATGGCGCTGATCGAGAACATCCAGCGCGAAGATCTCAACCCGCTCGAAGAGGCGCACGGTATCCAGCGCCTGCTCGACGAGTTCGGCTTCACGCACGAGCAGGCCGCCGAGGCGGTGGGGCGCTCGCGCAGCGCCGTGTCGAACCTACTGCGCCTGCTGAACCTGGCCGCGCCGGTGCAGACCATGCTGCTGGCCGGTGATCTCGACATGGGCCATGCGCGCGCGCTGCTGGCCGTCGATGCGGCCACCCAGATCACGCTGGCGCACCAGGTGGTGAACCGCCGCCTGTCAGTGCGAGAGACCGAGAGGCTGGTCGCGCAGACCACCAAGGAAGCACCGGCCCTGAAGGCCAAGGCCAAGGACGACGGCGGGCGCGACACGCGGTGCCTCGAGGAAGAGCTGTCCGACATGCTGGCCTCGAACGTGAAGATCAAGCTCGGCCGCCGCGGCCGCGGGCAATTGACGATCGATTTCGGCGATCTCGATGCACTCGAGGGCATTCTCGTGCGCCTGCGCGGCAATATCGCAGCCTGATGCTCCGATGAGTAAAGTTATTAGGCGCGTGGTTTGACCTGTGCCGCTTGTCAGCCTTCGTCGCGAGCGAGCCGCCGGTGCTGTCGATCCTCGTCGTCGCCCTGGTGATCCTGCAGATCGCACGGCTGGTCGGACTGGCAGACCGTCGCCCACGCTGGCCAGCCTGCTGATGGTGACCAAGGTGCTGAAGCTGTCGGGCTTCCTGATGTGGCGCGCGTACCGTATCGTGCATCATGTGTGCAGCGAGCGCTCGCTGGCGATGCTGTTGATCGTGCTCGCCATCTGGCTCACCAATGACGTCGCCTTATTCGTCGCCGGTGCCGCTAGTGGTTTCCTTGCAGCAGTTCACGCCCTTGCCATTCAAGCGGCTGGTGACCTGCCTGGCGGTCGCCGTCAACGCCGGTTCGATCGCCACGCCGTTCGGCAATCCGCAGAACCTCTTTCTCTGGCAGCGCAGTGGTGCGTCATTTGGTCGCTTCGTGCTCGAACTGGGACCCGCTCGTAAGCGACTCGGCATGGCCGTCGTAGACGCCAGCAAAGATCGCCGCCAAAGTGGTGTCCATCATTTTCGAAGTCATGGACACCACTTTGTTAGACACAGAGAAGCCGTGCAGTCGCAAAGGACGCCTGAACCATAGTCCTGAGTTCCGGCGTCGTATAGCAATCGCCGGGTGCGAGCCAGGTGTTTCAGTCGCCAAACTGGCCCGCGAGCATGGTCTGAATGCGAATCTGGCGTTCACCTGGCGGCACCGGTATCGTGCCGAACAAAGGGCATCAGAGGTAACGCTGCTGCCAGTGACGGTCGTGAGCGATATGAGGCCGAAGGTCATCGCAGCGCCACCAATCAAACTGTAGATCGCGAAACCGGCCGTACCCGTTGGCACGATTGAAGTCCGGATCAAATGAGCGGTGGTCAAGGTCGGCGGCGTTGTCGACCCCGATATGCTGCGAACCGTATTGGAGAGCCTGCGATCATGATCTCTTTGCCTGCCGGTACACGTATCTGGCTTGCGGCGGGCGTCACCGATATGCGTTTCGGATTCCAGTGACTGACTGCGAAAGTACGACAGCGCTCGAAGAAAATCCGCTGGGTGGTCCACCTATTCATCTTCCGTGAGCACCGCGGCGATCTCGTCAAGATGCTGTGGGCCACTGATGACGGGCTCTGGCTACTTACAAAGCGATGGGAGCGAGGTCGGTTTATCTGGCTGCAGGCCGACGGTGGCAAGAGATCCATCTGTCAATGTTGCTCGAGGGCATCGATTGGCAACAGCCTCGACGTACCGTCGCGCTGGCGATGTTGTAACCCGCGCGCAAGCGCTTATAAACATGCGACGCATGTCCGATCATGCGCCA
>JAYFSB010000054.1:0-8187 GCA_040946865.1 Burkholderia sp. | reverse complement strand
TGGCCAACGTTTATCGGTGCCGCGCACGATTGATGGCACAGGTGCGTCCGTAATGGGCGAGAACCAGGCCTGGGGCCAGCCGACCATCTGAATGGCACCCAGGACGACCGACAACAAACTAGGACAACTTCGTTTATGATCGATTCGCTACGTCAGGCTTGACGACATCGCGAATGCAGACACTTGATCAGCATTGCCTTTGCTCATCAGCGATCACTTTCGACCGAAACGATCGATCACTATCAATTGGAACCACTGATCACGTTCGCCGAAATACGCAGATTCCCATCGCAACACCATACCTCTCGATATGTTGCACTTCAGATTTGAGGCTGCCACGGGTTTATCGGTCGCTTACGGAGAAGCCGCACCGGGAGCTCCGCACGTAGCGGGTGACTTCCCCCGCGGCGGCACCTCAAGCCTGGTCAAGATCGGCCTCGCCCGAGGCCGCGCCGAGCAGCCCCGCCGCCTGATCACCGGGCAGGGCCTCGACATCCTTGAGCTTGCGGTTCATCACGCGCGTGCGCTGCTCGGCCGACTCGATCGAGCGTGTGACCGTCTCCAGCTGCGCCTTGGTACGCGCCAGCACCTCGCCAAACTTGCCGAACTCGGTCTTCACCGCGCCCAGCACCTGCCATACCTCGCTCGAGCGCCGCTCAATGGCGAGCGTGCGGAAGCCCATCTGCAGGCTGTTAAGCAGGGCCGTCAAGGTGGTCGGCCCCGCCACCGTGATGCGATAGTCGCGCTGCAGCTGGTCGGTCAGCCCGGGCCGCCGCAGGATCTCGGCATATAGACCCTCGGTCGGCAGAAACAGCAGCGCAAAATCGGTCGTGTGCGGGGGCGACACGTATTTCTCCGCGATGCTCTTCGCCTCCGCGCGGATGTGCAGCTCCAGCGCGCGCGCCGCCTCCTCCACTGCCGCCACATCGGCACGCTCCTGCGCATCGATCAAGCGCTCGTAATCCTCGCGCGGGAATTTCGCATCGACCGGCAGCCAGACCGGCTGCGCATCGTGCTCACGGCCCGGCAGCCGGATCGCGAACTCAACGCGCTCGCTGCGCCGCGGCACCGTGGCGACGTTCTTCTCATATTGATCCGGCGTCAGTATCTGCTCGAGCAGGGCCTCGAGCTGGACCTCGCCCCAAGTACCGCGGGTCTTCACATTGGTCAGCACCTTCTTCAGGTCGCCCACGCCGGCCGCCAGCGTCTGCATCTCGCCGAGCCCGCGATGGACCTGTTCGAGCCGCTCAGAAACCAGTCGAAACGATTCGCCGAGTCGCTGCTCGAGCGTGGCATGCAGCTTCTCGTCGACGGTGCGGCGCATCTCCTCGAGTTTCACGGCATTGTTGGCCTCGATCTCCTTGAGACGCTGCTCGAGCGTGGCGCGCACTTCGCCCAGGCGTCGATCGTTTGCCTCGCTTAGCTGCGCGAGTTGCTGGTTCAGCAGCGTACCGAAATGACGGAGCGTCGCCCCCTGCTCGTCGCGCGCAAGCTGCGCCTGCTGCCGCAGCCCCTCGCGCACCGACTCGAACTGCTGCGTGTTCGTGGCGACCAGCTTGGCGAGCTGCTGCGCGAAGCCATCGATCTGCTGGTTCTGCACGGTGGCCACGCTTGTCATCTGCGTGGCCAGCGTCTGCTGCAACTGGGCGAAGCTGCCCGACAGCTCGCCGCGCGAGGCGCGTGCGCTGTCGGCGAGCTCGCCGCGCAGCGCGCGTTCGAGCCGTTCCATCGCATGCACCTGGGCATCCTGCACGTCGTCGAGTTGCTCACCGAGCCAGCCCCCGTCCTCGGCACCGCGGCCCGTACCGCGCGAGATCACCAGCAGCGCCACCGCCAACACCACCAACGTGCCCAGCAGAACCGGCATCGTCATGCGCACGCCTTGCCGATCACGTCGGGGTTGATCGGATTGGGCGGACGCCCGGCATGAGGCCAGACGCCGAGCCCCGCGATCAGATTGTCGGCCGCGCCGATGGTGTGATGATTCTCTTTCGTGTAAGGCAGCACTAGCACCACCTGATCGGCCTGCCGCAGCAGCGCTTCCTTGCTCATGTACTCAGCGTCCAGCTCGCCCTCGATTTCGGGCGCGACGCGCCAGCGCCGCGCCAGCGCCTGGCCAATGCGACCCATGTCGATCACGCCGAGCGTAGCACCGTTGATGTCGCAGCCGAGGAAGCTGTCGAACGACCATTTGCGTGGCTCGCCAGCCCACAGCCAGTGCCCTGATTCGGCGATGCGCCACGCGGTCGCCATCATCAGCGCCCAGCCGAAATCGGTGGTGGTCTCGTTGAGCACGTTGGGTGTATTGGTGCCGAGCACGTTCGCCACGTTGAAGGCGGCCATGTCGAAGTTGTTGTAGCCGACCGCCATGTTTGCGACCACCCGCAGCTTCGCCGCGGCTACCAGCGTGGCCGCGCCGATAGGGTCGCCTGTGGTCAGCGCGCCGTCAGCGCATCGGGCATGAGCACGTCGCCGTCGTTCTAGTCCACCTCGAAATGCTGTTCGAGCCGTTCGATCACGTCCGGAAAGATCGAACGCGCCACTAGGATTTTCTGCATTACCTGCCTCCGTCAAGCGCGTACGGCCGGCGGTACCGGATCTGCGCCGCCGGGACGCGCCGGGCAACCCGTATTGGAAACGGGACGGCCTCAAACCGAAAGGTGTTGTATTGTGATGGGCACCTACAAACACCTGAGTTGTGAAGAGTGCACGATGATCCAGCTGAGTCTTGAGCAGGGATGCAAGCTGCGGGCAATTGCCTGCAGCTTGCATCGCGCGCCGAGTTCGATCAGCCGCGAATTGCGCGGTAATAGCTGGCGTGCACCGGAACCGGCCGCGAAGAAGGGACTGGGCCGTCCGTTGCTTGTTGGCGGCTATCGTGCGCCGCTCGCCGAGCAGCGCGCCAGTTGCCTGATAGGCCCGGCGCAACAATCCGCCCGCCTGGACCCGCAGCCGCTGTGGGCGACGATCGAGCGATTGCTGGGTGAGCGACACTCTCCCGAGCAGATCGCGGGCATACTGAGAAACATGAATCCCGATCAGCCGACCCTGCTGGCCAGTCACGAAACCATCTACACCGCGTTGTACGCCCTGCCACGCGACCAGTTGCGAACGGAACTGGCCGCCTGTCTGCGACAGGCCCGCAAGCGCCGACGGCACCGGGCGCGGGGTAAAGACCGCCGGGGCAGCATCCCGAACAGGGTCAGTATCCACGGTCGTCCGGCTGAGATCAACGAGCGGATCGTGCCCGGGCACCGGGCAGGCGACCTGATCAAGGGCGCGCGTAATGCGTCTTCGGTCGCGACGCTGGTCGAGCGTACCTCGCTGTTCGTCATCCTGGGCAAGATGGAGAATGTCACTGCCGACGCCGCCGTCACTTCGTTCGGCATGATCCTGAACCGCATCGACGCCCAGCGCCGTCTTTCCATGACCTATGATCAGGGACGGGAGATGGCCAGGCATGAGCAGCTCTGCGAGACCACCGGCATCAAGGTCTACTTCGCTGATCCGCATAGCCCTTGGCAACGCGGGCGCAACGAGAACACCAACGGGCTGCTGCGCCAGTACATGCCCAAGGGTACGGATCTGGCCATGTTCTCCCAGGCCGAGCTCGACGACATCGCCTGGCAGATGAACACCCGCCCGCGCAAGAGCTTGGGCTGGACGTGTCCGGCCGAACTGTTCATGCCCTAATTGTTCGATGTTCGTCAGCATTATCATGAAAGGCTCTCTTGAAATTTGAGTTGGTTACGCGACATGTGGGTTGATCTTCGAGAAGTCGAGCTTGCCCGCGATCAGAAACAGCACGGGTGTGCATAGTCGTGAGGTTGGTGTATCCGCGCGCCTTTCGCTTGGCGGCCTGGAAAAGTCCGTTGACGGCTTCCAGGAAGCCGCTGGTCTGACGCATCTGGGTCCAGTCGACGATGCCGTCGACATGACTGCAGATCATGCGGGCGACGTCCTTCATCGGATCGACCTTCGAGCGCATGACGTTCGCGCACCACTGCTCGAGCATGTCGCTGACGACGTTGATCTGCTTGCGATCGAGAATCTCCCGAAGTTGCTCGGGATAGCGCCACGCGCGGGCGGTCCGCTTGGTCGTGACGTTCACGATCAGGGCATCGAAATCGGCGCGTTGCGCGGCGGTCAGCCGGTCGCGATCCTGCAGCAGCGGCCATCGCAATCCATTGAGTTCCGGGTCGGTACGCTGCTCGATTCGCCGCATTGGGTCTACGGCTTTCGACGCATAAGCGACGACGTGGAGCTTGTCGAAGGTGATGCGAGCATTAGGCAGGTTCGTCTCGACGCCTTTGATGAGCGCGGGCGACATGTCAATGCTGACCGACGTAATCTGCTCGGGCTCTCCTCCATGCTCGCGCAGGCTCGCGCAGGCTCGCGACGAACGCTACGATCGTCGCAGCATTCTTGCCTTCGGTCACGAACATGACTTTGCGTTCGAGCACATCAGCCACGATCGTCAGGTAGTTGTGTCTGCGCTGGTAGGATGTTTCGTCGACGGCAATGCTCGTCATGTTGGACAGGTCGATCTCGGCGAACGCGAGTTCGACATAGCGTTTGCAAATGGCGTTCACCCAATGCCAGGACTCGCCGACGGTACGGGCGATTGCGGTGAACGACATCTGCTGGGCGAGCATTAGCACCATTGCCTCGAACAGCAGCGTGAAGCCCTTGAGCTTACCGGCCCACTCGGGCTCGACGAGCGCCACGCGGCCGTTAGGCAGCTTGATGCGAGGCGTACGCACTTCGAGAAAGCAGTCGTGCTGGAAGAAGTTCAAGTGCCGGTAGCACTTGACAACGGTGGCGTGCACGGGATGGCCGCCGGCGATCTCTGGATGCGGAAAGCGACTGCCGGCAACGAAATCGATGTTGACCGTCAACCGCTTCGCCGCCGCGTCGAAATCAATGCCGTTCACGAACCACGGATCGCTGATACCCAAAGCCGTCTCGAACAATTTGCTATGCATGACTACCGTCGCTCACGTGTAAATCGGGCAATTTATCACTCACTCGAAATTCAATAGAGGCACTTTGTTAGACAGTGTTCACATTTACGACTGACCCAAACGCACAGGCAAGCGATGCAAACACGAGATAGCTCTCGGCAAGCTTGTCATATCGAGTGGAGACGCGGTGAAAATACCTAAGGCAACGCTGATCAAGTGTCTACATTCGTGATGTCGTCAAGCCTGCGAAGCGAATCGATCATGAACGAAGTTGTCCTGGTTTGTTGTCGGTCGTCCTGGGTGCCATTCAGATGGTCGGTAGGCCCCAGGGCCCGGTTCTCGCCCATTACGGACGCACCTGTGCCATCAATCGTGCGCGGCACCGATAAATATTGGCCAGCGCCATGGCGACGAAGGTGCGGTTCGCATTCTTCGCGAGCTCGCGATAGCGCACCTTCGTGAAGCCCCACAGCCGCTTGACCACGGCGAATACGTGTTCGACGCGAGCCCGACTCCTCGACTTGTTGCGGTTCTTGCGGCGCGCCACCTCGTCGACTAAGTCGTTGCGACGCGTGCGCCGATTCGTGAAGTCGCGCGCTTTGGGTGCTTTGCCATGAATCAGTGCCTTCTGACTCGCGTAGGCGTTGTCGCCGTAGACTCGCTGCTCCTGCCCATGCAGCAGTTGCGGCATCGCGTGCTTGTCGTGGACGTTGGCCGCCGTCACCACCGCGCTGTGAGCCAGGCCGCTTCGGCTATCGACGCCGATATGCAGTGTCATGCCGAAGTGCCAATTGCCGCTCTTCTTCGTCTGACGCATCTCGGGATCGCGCGCCTTCTGTTCATTCTTCGTCGAACCCAATGCCCCGGATCAACGTGGCATCGACGATCGTGCCGCGACTGAGCTTCATACCGCTAGCCTTCAGCACCCGGCCCATCCCTGCAAAGATTGCCTCGCCGAGCTTATGCTTCTCGAGCAGGCGTCGGAATTTGAGTATCGTTGTCGCATCCGGCACCGCTTCACGGCCCAAGTCGATGCCCATGAAGCGGCGCAGGCTCGTGCTATCGTACAGCGCTTCCTCGCAGGCAAGGTCGGCCAGATTGAACCCGTGCTGAATAAAATGAATCCGCAGCATGCGCTCCAGGCCAATCGGCGGGCGTCCGTTGCCACGTTTCGGGTAGTATGCTCAATCAGCGTACACAATGCCGCCCACGGCACGATCCGTTCCATCGTGTCCAGAACTCATCGCGCCGCGTACGTTTGCGCTTCGTCTCGAAGCTTGCACCCTCGTCAGCCGACACTGCCAGCGTTTGCTGTTTCATCTCGTTTGCCTTGCTCTGGTCATATCCACCGATCTATAACGACTGGACCGCGGGGACGGTAGACTTGATCAGCATTGCCTAAACACATTTTTCAAATGTAAATAGACCTTAACGAGATGTGGGGCACCGGTGGTGCCAAGGTTCAAACCGTCGATGAGGGCCTGGTCTGGATCTTCGCTGCGGTTGATCATTGCGATGCAGCGTGCGTGAACATCCACGTCACCAAGGTGGGCGACCGCTTTGCCGCACTGGAGCCAAGCAGCCAAGGGGTGCACGAGCAGTTCAGATCGGCCGAAGCTGATGCCGGCCGCGGACTGTCCCTGCGAATGGATCACGGCTCGCAGTACACATAGGACGACTTCCGCGCCCAGATCAAGTTTGGGGGATTACGCCAAGCTACGCTTTCGTTGCCGAGCCGTAGACCAACGGCGTCGCGTTCAAGGATCGATACAATCGCGAATGGCGTCTCGAAAAACTGGGCTTCAAGTTCCCCTCGAAGCTCGTCAGGCAGCGCTCTTGCCACTTGCCGCCTGATCGCAAAATCGTGTCTAAACAACCGGATCCGGTACCCCGACACTAAAAACCGATGCGAACAGTTGGCTATGCATGACTTCCCTTCATTTCCATGCAAATCAAGCAATGTAACGTCCACGCGAAATTCAACAGAGGCATAATAAAAGATGTCCCTCGAACCCTCCTGCTGCAGCTGCACCTGTCTCGCCATCGCGGAGTTGCCGCGATGATCCTCACATTCGTTTTACTGATCGCCGCGGCCGGCATCATCTATTTTTTCTGCGGGATCTTCGTCAACGGGGTGGAATGGCTCGGCCAGCAGCTGAACCTGACTCAGACCGCTACCGGCACAATCCTCGCCGCGTTCGGCACGGCCCTGCCCGAGAGCGTGGTCACGCTGGTCGCAGTGGCCTTCGGCACCACTCCGACGCACAAAGAAATCGGCGTGGGTGCCGCGGTCGGTGGCCCGTTGGCGCTGAGCACGGTGGCCTACGCGGTGGTCGGCTTCGTACTGCTGGCGGTGGCCAGGAAGCTCGGCAGCGCGCGAGAGGTGGACGCCAACACCAAGCAGCTGCGTCGCGACCAGCTCTGGTTCCTGGCCATCTTCGTGGTGAAAATCGGCCTCGGCCTGGTGGTGTTCCAGTTCAAGTCGCTGCTCGGCATCGCCTTCCTGGCGGCCTACGCGTTCTATTGCTGGCGCGAGCTGACGGCCGACGGCGACGGCAGCGAACACGGCGATCTCGAGCCACTGATACTGCGTCCGCGCACCGACAATCCGGCGATGGGCTGGGTGATCCTGCAGACGGTGGGCGCGCTGGTGGTGATCTTCGCCGCCTCGCACCTGTTCGTCGGCCAGATCGAGGCGGTCGGCCCCTGGCTCGGTCTGAGCACGCAGCTGACGGCGCTGCTGTTCAGCCCGATCGCCACCGATTTGCCCGAGATCATAAACGCGGTGATCTGGGTGCGGCAAGGTAAGGAACGCCTGGCGCTGGCCAACATCAGCGGCGCGATGATGATCCAGGCCACCATCCCGACCGCGTTCGGGCTGTTCTTCACGCCCTGGCATCTCGCCTCGTCGTCGATTCTCGCGGCCGCTATGACGGCCATCGCCATCGTGTTCCTGCAGTTCGTGTTCAATGCGCGCCGCGTCAGCAGCCGCTGGCTGACCTGCGTCGGCTGGCTCTACGCGGTGTTCGCCAGCCTGCTGCTGGTGATCTGAGGTGCCGTGCCCTGGGCCGGCGTCAGCGACTCGGCAAGGCCGGTCCCCCATTCGCACGCGCGTGAGGCAAGATGATGAGCACGTGGAATTCGTATAGGGCAATGCTGATCAAGTTCACCGTCCCCGTGGTCCAGCCGTTATAGATAGGTGGATATGATCCGAGCAAGGCAA
>JAYFSB010000053.1:0-8199 GCA_040946865.1 Burkholderia sp. | reverse complement strand
TTTTCTTCCGGTGCCGCGTCGATTTCGTCGTACTTCTTCGCTTCGCCGCCGAACTTCGACGACAGAACCGTTGCGATGGCTGCCGTCAGCGTCGTCTTGCCGTGGTCAACGTGACCAATGGTACCAACGTTCACGTGCGGCTTGGTCCGTTCGAACTTCTCTTTTGCCATGATTCTCTTCTTTCAAAAATGAATGTTGGGTGAAAACGACTTACTTGCCTCTGTTGAATTTCGAGTGGGTGGTAAATTGCCCGATTTGCACGTAAGCGACGGTAGTCATGCATAGCAAGTTGTTCGAGACGGCTTTGGGTATCAGCGATCCGTGGTTCGTGAATGGCATCAATTTCGACGCGGCTGCGAAGCGGTTGACGATCAACATCAATTTCGTTGCCGGCAGTCGCTTCTCGCATCCAGAGATGCGCCGGCGACCATCCCGTGCACGACACCGTTGTCAAGCGCTGCCGGCACTTGAACTTCTTCCAGCACGCCTCGCATCAAGCTGCCTGACAGCCGCGTGGCGCTCGTCGAGCCCGAGTGGGCAGACAAGCTCAAGGGCTTCACGCTGCTGTTCGAGGCCATGGTGCTGATGCTCGCCCAGCAGATGTCGTTCACCGCAGTCGCCCGTACCGTCGGCGAGTCCTGGCATCGGGTGAATGCCATTTGCAAACGCTATGTCGATCTCGGTGAGCGCACTTCGAGAAAGCAGTCGCGCTGGAAGAAGTTCAAGTGCCGGCAGCGCTTGACAACGGTGTCGTGCACGGGATGGCCGCCAGCGATCTCTGGATGCGAGAAGCGACTGCCGGCAACGAAATTGATGTTGACCGTCAACCGCTTCGCAGCCGCGTCGAAATTGATGCCGTTCACGAACCACGGATCGCTGATACCCAAAGCCGTCTCGAACAACTTGCTATGCATGACTACCGTCGCTCACGTGCAAATCGGGCAATGTAGCACTCACTCGAAATTCAACAGAGGTCGCAGTCATTTCGACAGCATCGTCGCCTGGACCCAGACGCGTCAGACCAACGGCTTCCTGGAAGCCATCAACAAAACTCTTCCAGGCTACCAAGCGAAAGGCGCGCAGATACACCAACCTCACGACCATGCGCACCGTGCTGTTTCTGATCGCCGGCAAGCTCGACTTTTCGAAGATCAACCAACATATCGCATATAACCCACTCCATTTCTCAAGAGAACCACTTACTTCGACTTGGCGCTGATGATCGCTTCGGCGACGTTACGCGGAGCTTCCGAGTAATGCTTGAACTCCATCGTATAGGTCGCGCGGCCTTGTGTAAGCGAACGCAGCGAGGTCGAGTAGCCGAACATTTCCGACAGCGGCACTTCGGCGCGAACGATCTTGCCGCCGCCAACCATGTCTTCCATGCCCTGGACGATACCGCGACGGCCCGACAGGTCGCCCATCACGTTGCCCATGTAATCTTCCGGCGTTTCGACTTCGACTGCCATCATCGGTTCGAGCACGACCGGGCTTGCGCGACGCATCGCTTCCTTGAACGCCATCGAGCCAGCCATACGGAACGCGTTTTCGTTCGAGTCCACGTCGTGGTACGAACCGAAGGTCAGGTGAACCTTCACGTCGACCACCGGGAAGCCTGCCAGTACGCCAGCCTTCAGCGTGTCCTGGATACCCTTATCGACCGCAGGGATGTATTCGCGAGGAATCACACCGCCCTTGATCTCGTCCAGGAACTCGTAGCCCTTGCCCTGCTCGTTCGACTTGAGTGTGATGACCACATGGCCGTACTGTCCGCGACCACCGGACTGCTTGACGAACTTGCCGTCGACATCCTTCGCCGTCGAGCGGATCGTTTCGCGATAAGCAACTTGCGGCTTGCCGACGGTTGCCTCGACGCTGAATTCACGCTTCATCCGGTCGACCAGAATTTCGAGGTGGAGTTCGCCCATGCCCGAAATGATAGTCTGGCCCGATTCCTCGTCCGTCTGGACGCGGAACGACGGGTCTTCCTGAGCCAGGCGGCTCAGCGCCATGCCCATCTTTTCCTGGTCGGCCTTGGTCTTCGGCTCGACGGCCTGCGAGATCACCGGCTCCGGGAACACCATGCGTTCCAGGACGATCGGGTGCTGCGGGTCGCACAGCGTGTCGCCAGTGGTCGCTTCCTTCAGGCCGACCGCGGCGGCGATGTCGCCTGCGCGGACTTCCTTGATTTCTTCGCGCTGGTTCGCGTGCATCTGCAGGATCCGGCCCAGGCGTTCCTTCTTGCCCTTGGTTGAGTTCAGCAGCGTATCGCCGGAATTGACGACGCCCGAGTACACGCGAAAGAAGATCAGCTGGCCGACGAACGGGTCAGTCATGATCTTGAATGCCAGCGACGAGAACTTCTCTTCGTCGGAAGCCTTGCGTCCGACCGATTCGCCGCTTTCCAACTCACCCTTGACCGGCGGGATGTCGACCGGCGACGGCAGGAAGTCGATCACGGCGTCGAGCATGCGTTGCACGCCCTTATTCTTGAACGCGGTACCGCACAACATCGGCTGGATTTCGCAGGCGATCGTACGATCACGCAGCGCCTTGACGATGTCTGCTTCCGGCAGATCGCCCTCTTCCAGGTACTTGTTCATCAGGTCTTCGCTGGCTTCGGCAGCCGCTTCGACCATCTTTTCACGCCATTCCTGGCAGGTGTCGGTGAGCTCGGCCGGGATGTCGACATAGTCGAACTTCGTACCTTGCGAGACCTCGTCCCAAATAATCGCCTTCATCTTTAGCAGGTCGACCACGCCCTTGAAGTTTTCTTCCGAGCCGATCGGCACCACCACCGGCACCGGGTTCGCCTTCAGGCGCAGACGGAGCTGGTCGTAGACCTTGAAGAAGTTTGCGCCGGTACGGTCCATCTTGTTGACGAAGGCCAGACGCGGCACCTTGTACTTGTTGGCTTGGCGCCAGACGGTTTCCGACTGCGGCTGCACGCCACCCACGGCGCAGTACACCATGCACGCGCCGTCGAGCACGCGCATCGAGCGCTCCACTTCGATCGTGAAATCAACGTGGCCCGGGGTGTCGATGATGTTGATGCGGTGTTCCGGATAGTTGCCGCCCATGCCCTTCCAGAAGGCGGTGGTGGCAGCGGAGGTGATCGTGATGCCACGCTCCTGTTCCTGCTCCATCCAGTCCATCGTGGCGGCGCCGTCATGAACTTCACCGATCTTGTGGTTCACACCGGTATAAAACAGAATGCGCTCGGTCGTCGTCGTCTTGCCGGCGTCGATGTGAGCGCTAATACCAATGTTGCGGTAGCGCTCGATAGGAGTCTTGCGAGCCACTTTGATCCTCTATGGGTTAACGCGACGCAAAGCCGCGTCACGCCTCAACACAAACGGGCGAGGCACTCGAAAAAGCGCACCCGCCCGGATTTTTACCGCTTGATTCGCGCTCTCGCTTAGAAGCGGAAGTGCGAGAACGCGCGGTTGGCTTCTGCCATCCGGTGAACTTCGTCACGCTTCTTCATCGCGCCGCCACGGCCTTCGGCCGCTTCGGAGAGTTCACCAGCCAGGCGTAGAGCCATCGACTTCTCGCTACGCTTCTTCGCGGCCTCACGCAACCAGCGCATCGCCAATGCCATACGACGCGATGGCCGCACTTCGACCGGAACCTGATAGTTCGCACCACCAACGCGACGGCTCTTCACCTCGACTACCGGCTTCACGTTGTTGAGCGCGACCGTGAACACTTCCAACGGGTCCTTGCCACCCTTGGCCTGGATCTGTTCGAAAGCGCCATAAACGATGCGTTCAGCAACCGACTTCTTGCCGGCAAGCATCAGCATGTTCATGAATTTTGCAACATCAACGTTGCCGTACTTCGGATCAGGCAACACTTCCCGCTTGGGAACTTCGCGACGACGCGGCATGTTTCTTCCTTTAACTTTTCAGTTGAAGCTGAGACCAGCTCCGCGGCCACCAACAAACCCGATTCATCTCTTTCGCGTAACCAGCTTGGCCGGGTGACCACTTACTCGACAGCACCGGCTATCCGGCACCACCGCATTAACCCAAGTCTGCTTACTTCGCAGCCTTCGCACGCTTCGCGCCGTACTTCGAACGCGCCTGCCTACGGTCCTTCACGCCTTGCGTATCCAGCGAGCCGCGAACCATGTGGTAACGCACACCTGGCAAGTCCTTCACACGGCCGCCGCGGATCAGCACAACCGAGTGTTCCTGCAGGTTGTGGCCTTCACCGCCGATGTACGAAATCACTTCGAAACCGTTCGTCAGACGAACCTTGGCGACCTTACGAAGTGCCGAGTTCGGCTTCTTCGGCGTCGTCGTGTACACACGAGTGCACACGCCGCGACGCTGGGGGCAGTTCTGCAGGGCCGGGCTCTTGCTCTTGGTCGTTTCCGACTCACGGCCTTTGCGAACCAGTTGGTTGATGGTTGGCATTGTGTATTCCTGAAAATGACAAAAACAGACACACTGACGACGGGCAAAGCGACGCCGACTTGCCTGTGGCTATTCGAAACTTGGAAGAACACTTCCGCCCGCCGGCGCACGCCGGCGCATGATGTCGGCACACGGTGTTTTCCTGTAGAGAATCGGAACTCTCCATGGTAAAGCAAAAATCTCAAGTGAGTCAACAGTTTGCGTGATTTGCCGGCGAGGAATAAGTGACGAATCAGTGACATCCACTGCGGTGATCGCACCGCAACATTCCATCTCACCGATCCCGCCCCCTCGATCCACCCGGCCGGCCCCAGGCTGATTCAACGACGTCGATCAGCTCGTCGCCGAAACGTTCGAGCTTGCGCGCGCCGATACCGTGGATATGGCGCAGGTCCTCGATCGACTCCGGCGCATTGCGAGCGATCTCGGCGAGGGTCGCATCATGGAAGATCACGTAGGCGGGCACGCCGTCGCTCTTGGCCGTCTCGGCGCGCCAGGCGCGCAGTAGCTCCCAGCAGGCCCGCTCGCGAGTCGACATGCCGGCGGTCGGATCGGCCCGCGGGCCGCTACGCACCGAGGGCTGGCGTGAGCTCTTGGGCTTCACGTAGCGGCGCAGCGTGACGGTTTCCTCGCCCTTGAGCACCGGCTTGCTGGCCGCCGTCAGCACCAGCGCGCCGAAACCGCAATGATCGACCGCCAGGTAGCCGAAGGCCACCAGCTGGCGGAAGATCGCGCGCCATTCGGGCTCGGAGAGCTCGGCGCCGATGCCGAAAGTGCTCAGCGCGTCATGGCCGCGTTGCTGGATCTTCTCGGTCTTGGTGCCGCGCAGGATCTCGATCAGGTGGCTGGCACCGAAATTGAAGCCGCTCGCGCGCTGCGCGCGGAACACGCAGGACAGGGCCATCTGTGCCTCGCGCATGGCGTTCCAGGTAGCCGGCGGCTCCAGGCAAGTATCGCAGTTGCCGCAGGGCTGGCTGGCCTCGCCGAAATAGCCGAGCAGACGCACGCGCCGGCATGAAGCGGTTTCGCACAGGCCCAGCAGCGCATCGAGCTTCGAGGTCTGGACGCGCTTGTGCGTGTCGTCGGCGTCAGATTCGTCGATCATCTTGCGCTGCTGCACCACGTCGCCGAGCCCGTAGGCCATCCAGGCATTGGCGGGTAGGCCGTCGCGACCCGCGCGGCCGGTCTCCTGGTAATAGCCCTCGACGCTCTTGGGCAGGTCGAGGTGGGCAACGAAGCGCACGTTGGGCTTGTCGATGCCCATGCCGAAGGCGATCGTCGCGCATATCACAACGCCCTCCTCGCGCTGGAAAATTTCCTGGTGGCGCTGGCGAACCTCGAACTCCATTCCGGCGTGGTACGGCAGCGCGTGCACGCCCTGGGTCTTAAGCCACTCGGCGGTTTCCTCGACCTTGCGGCGCGATAAGCAGTACACCACGCCCGCATCGGTGGTGCCGTCGGCATTGGTGTGTTCGGCGCGGATAAAGTCGAGCAGCTGCGAGCGCGCATTGTCCTTCTCGACGATCCGGTAGCGGATATTGGGCCGGTCGAAGCTCGACACGAACACGCGCGCGTCGTCGAGCGCGAGACGCTGGATGATCTCATCGCACGTGATCGCGTCAGCGGTGGCCGTCAGCGCGATGCGCGGCACGTAGGGGAAGCGCTCGTGCAGGATCGACAGCTGAATGTACTCGGGCCGGAAGTCGTGGCCCCACTGGGACACACAATGCGCCTCGTCGATCGCGAACAGGCCGATGCGCGTGCGCTCGAGCAGGTCAAGAAAGCGCGGCGTCATGAGTCGCTCGGGTGCCACGTAGAGCAGGTCAATCTCGCCTTCGCGCAGCGCGCGCGCGGTGGCGGCCGCCTCTGCGCTCGACAGCGTCGAGTTCAGGTAGGCCGCGCGCACGCCGACCTCGGTCAGCGCGGCCACCTGGTCCTGCATTAGCGCGATCAGCGGCGAAATCACGATGCCGGCACCCTGCCCCGATTCATGCCGCACCAGCGCCGGAATTTGGTAGCAGAGCGACTTGCCGCCGCCGGTGGGCATCAGCACCAGGCAGTCGCCACCCGCCGCGACATGCTCGACGATCTCCCTCTGTTGGCCGCGAAAAACTGGATAACCGAAAACTTCGTTCAGGATTTCGAGCGCGCGCGACATGAGGCTGGAGGGTTCGGGTGAAAAATCAAGGCTGCATTTTACAGACAGAAGCGCCATCGCCCCTTTCCCCTTTCTTCATGCCCTGGCCATTCAGACGGCCGGGGCAGGATCGAGGGCAACGAGATCGTGCCGGCGCGAGCCGATTCAAGCGCGTCGACCTGAGTTCGAAAAAAGCCTCTGTTGAATTTCGAGTGGGTGGTAAATTGTCCGATTTGCACGTAAGCGACGGTAGTCATGCATAGCAAGTTGTTCGAGATGGCTTTGGGTATCAGCGATCCGTGGTTCGTGAACGGCATCGATTTCAACGCGGCTGCGAAGCGGTTGACGGTCAACATCGATTTCGTTGTCGGCAGTCGCTTCCCGCATCCAGAGATCGCCGGCGGCCATCCCCGTGCATGACACCGTTGTCAAGCGCTGCCGGCACGTGAACTTCTTCCAGCACGACTGCTTTCTCGAAGCGCGCACGCCTCGCATCAAGCTGCCTGACGGCCGCGTGGCGCTCGTCGAGCCCGAGTGGGCCGGAAGCTCAAGGGCTTCACGCTGCTGTTCGAGGCAATGGCGCTGATGCTCGCCCAGCAGATGTCGTTCACCGCAGTCGCCCGTACCGTCGGCGAGTCCTGGCATCGGGTGAACGCCATTTGCAAACGCTATGTCGAACTCGCGCTCGCCAAGATTGACCTGCCCGACATGACGAGCATTGCCGTCGACGAAACGTCCTACCAGCGCGGACACAACTACCTGATGCTCGTCGCTGATGCGCTCGAACGCAAAGTCGTATTCGTGATCGAAGGCAAGAATGCTGAGACGATCGAAGCGTTCGTCGCGAGCATGGGAGAGAGCCCGAGCAGATCACGTCGGTCAGCATTGACATATCGCCCGTTTTCATCAAAGGCGTCGAGACGAACCTGCCGAATGCTCTCATCACCTTCGACAAGTTCCATGTCGTCGCTCATGCGTCGAAAGCCGTACACCAAATGCGGCGAATCGAGCATCGAACCGATCCGGAACTCAAGGGATTGCGGTGGCCGCTGCTGAAAGATCAGCGACCGGCTGACCGCCGCGCAACGCGTCGATCTCGATGCTTTGATAGTGAACGTCACGACCAAGCGGACCGCCCGCGCGTGGCGCTATCGCGAGCAACTTCGGGAGATTCTCGATCGCAAGTAGATCAACGTCGTCAGCGAAATGCTCGAGCAGTCGCGCACGAACGTCATGCGCTCGAAGGTCGATCCGATGAAGGACGTCGCCCGCATGATCCGCAGCCATGTCGACGGCATCGTCGCCTGGACCCAGACGCGTCAGACCAACAGCTTCCTGGAAGCCATCAACGGACTCTTCCAGGTCGCCAAGCGAAAAGCGCGCGGATACACCAACCTCAAGACCATGCGCACCGTGCTGTTTCTGATCGCCGGCACGCTCGACTTCTCGAAGATCAACCCACATATCGCGTAACTTACTCATTTTTCAAGAGAGCCTCTCAGCAGGCGCTTTGCTGATCTCAGCCCGGCCGTCCTCGCAGTAGAACACGAGCGCTACTCAGTGGTTTAAGGCAATGCTGATCAAGTTCACCGTCCCCGTGGTTCAGCCGTTATACGTTATAGATCGGTGGATATGACCCGA
>JAYFSB010000052.1:0-8205 GCA_040946865.1 Burkholderia sp. | reverse complement strand
CATGAGCGACGACGTGAAACTTGTCGAAGGTGATGCGAGCATTCGGCAGGTTCGTCTCGACGCCTTTGATGAACGCTAGCGACATGTCAATGCTGACCGATATGATCTGCTCGGGCTCTCCCCCATGCTTGCGACGAACGCTTCGATCGTCGCAGCATCTTTGCCTTCTGTCACGAACACGACTTTGCGTTTGAGCGCATCAGCCAGGAGCATCAGGTAGTCGTGTCCGCGCTGGTAGGACGTTTCGTCGACGGCAATGCTCGTCATGTCAGACAGGTCGATCTCGGCAAGCACGAGTTCAACATAGCGTTTGCACATAGCATTTACTCGATGCTAGGACTCGCCGACGGTACGGGCGACTGCGGTGAACGACATCTTGCTGGGCGAGCATCAGCACCATGGCCTCGAACAGCAGCGTGAAGCCCTTGAACCTTTTGCCGGCCCAACTCGGGCTCGACGAGCGCCACGCGGCCGTCAGGCAGCTTGATGCGAGGCGTGCGCACTTCGAGAAAGCAGTCGTGCTGGAAGAAGTTCAAGTGCCGGCAGCTGCCGGTAGCGCTTGACAACGGTGTCGTGCATGAGATGGCTGGACACTTGCCGGCAACGAAATCGATGTTGACCGTCAACCGGTTCGCAGCCGCGTCGAAATCGATGCTGTTCATGAACCACGGATCGCTGATACCCAAAGCCATCTCGAACAACTTGCTATGCATGACTACCCTCGCTCACGTGCAAATCGGGCAATTTATAACCCACTCGAAATTGAACAGAGGCCGTTTTGTAGAGCACGTGCCTGACAAGCACTTTCGGATGATCAACTTCTACGGGTTCCTGGCGAACCGTGTCCGGGGCCAATGGCCGCCGAAGGTCTACATGTTGCTGGGTCAGACGCCGGAGCAGGTGAAAACGATTCGTTTCCGCGACCTGCAAAACTGGGCCTTCGGCATGGATCCGTTGAAGTGTGTGTGGTGCGGCAGCCCGTTGCGGTATGCGGGAATTACTCGGGGCAAATCGCTGGCCTAGTTGCGGCCCCATCATGAGACACTGGTGCGCGCGAAAATTGTGAACTGACATCCCACAAGGGGAGCAGTCCGTCCGGAGACAGGGAAAATGGCCGATTTGAGCAAAATCATGTCTCATATCGCGATAGTCATCGCCCCCGTAGTGAGTTCGGCTCGTCGTTAGTCCGTTCGCCTGCACATGACGCGCCAGACACACTGGCTCTACCGCTTTCAGTTTCCTATGCGTCAAGGTAAGCCGCTCGCGAAAACGGTCGACGACTACGAAGCGCTGCTGCCTTGGAAGCTTGGCAAGCCCGCTCGCAAACAGAAGACCTGATCGTTAGCCGATCGGCCATCGCGGCGCAAGGATGAGTTCACGGATCGTTACACCCTACCCGCCTCAGACCGCACACGGCCGGCGCACCACCGTGCGCTGCGCCGGGAAGCGCGCCGTGAAGGTGCTGCCGCGCCCTTCCTCACTCTGGATCAGCAGCTGGCCGTCGTGGCGCTGCAGCACGTGCTTGACGATCGCCAGGCCCAGGCCCGTGCCGCCGGTATCGCGCGAGCGGCTGCGATCGACGCGGTAGAAGCGCTCGGTCAACCGTGGCAGGTCCTCGGCGGGGATCCCAAAGCCGCTGTCCTTCACCGAGAACGCCGCCCGTGAGCCGTCGCGGTGCCAACAGACGCGGATCTTGCCGCCCTCGGGCGTGTAGCGTACCGCGTTGGTCACCAGGTTGCCGAGCGCGCTGAAGATCTCGGTCTCGGCACCCGTTACGCTGAGCGTGTCGTCGATCTCGAAGGAGATCTCGTGATGACCGGCCGACAATGTCTGTGCGACGTCTTCCAGGTGGCCAAGCACGTCGTCCATGTCAACCGGTCTGTCGGTCGGCGGCTTGCCCTCGCCCTCGAGCTTGGCCAGCACCAGCAGGTCGGTGACGATCTTGCGCATACGCCCGGCCTGCTGCTCCATCATGTCAAGGTAGCGCGCGCGCTTCTCCTCCGACAGCGGCAGCTCGCGCAGCGTCTCGAGGAAGCCCGAGAGCACCGTGAGCGGCGTCTTCAGCTCGTGCGAGACGTTGGCGACGAAGTCGCGGCGCATCGCGTCGGTGCGCTCGACCTCGGTGATGTCCTGCGTCAGCAGCAGCTTGCGGTTGTCGCCGTAGGGGAACACCTGTACCGCGATCACGTGTTGGCGCCCCTCGCCCATGCCGCGCATCACCAGCATCTCGTCGTAGTGCTGCGCGTTCAGGTAGCGCACGAAGTCAGGATGGCGGACCAGGTGAGTGATGTGCTGGCGCAGGTCGCGCTTGGCGTCGAGCCCGAAATGCAACTCGGCGATCGCATTGCACCACTCGATCTGGTCGTGGTCATCGAGCATCGCCACGCCGTTCGGTGAGGCCTGGATCGCCTGGATGAAGCGCGAGTGCTGCTGCTCAACCTGGCGTACCTGGGCGTGCCATTGCTTGGCGAGCTTGTGCAGTCGGTAGTAGATCTCGCCCCAGATACCCGGCGCGCTCGGCACTTCGCCGTACATGGGCGCATCGAGCAGGCACCAGAGCTGCTGGGTGTGGAAAGTACTGACGAATGCCTGCGCGACCAGCAGCACGACGGCCACGGCCAGGCAGGCGCGCACGCCGATCGTCAGGCCGGCCAACATCGCGACCAGCGCGAGCAAGACGAGCGACACCAAAAAGCGCGCCCAGATGATGTTCATGGTTAGCGCTCGACAGGAAACGGGATGGAGGTGAAACGCGGCACAAGTTTCATGCGCTGCATCGCATCATGCGTGCTTGGCGAGCCGGTAGCCACTGCCGCGCACGGTTTCAATCATAGCATCGCAGCCGGCCGGCTTGAGGGCCGCGCGCAGGCGCTTGATGTGGACGTCGACGGTGCGTTCCTCGACGAACACATGATCGCCCCATACCTGGTCGAGCAACTGGGTGCGGCTGTGCACGCGCTCCGGATGCGTCATGAAGAAGTGCAGCAGGCGGAACTCGGTCGGGCCGAGGTCGAGCTTGATCTCGTTGCCCTCGGCGGCGGCCGCCACCCGGTGTGTGGCCGGGTCGAGGCGCAGGCCGTTGATCGAAACTATGTCTTCGGTCAGCTGCGGCGCGCGGCGGCGCAGCACCGCCTTGATGCGCGCCATCAGCTCCTTGGGCGAGAACGGCTTGGTGACGTAGTCGTCAGCACCGATTTCGAGGCCGAGCACCTTGTCCTGTTCGTCACCGCGCGCGGTCAGCATGATGATCGGGATGTGCTTGGTACGCTCGTTGTTGCGCAGTTCGCGCGCGAAGGCAATCCCTGACTTGCCCGGCAGCATCCAGTCGAGCAGGACCAGATCAGGCAACACGTCGCTGATCAGGTTTTGGGCCTGCTCCGCATTGTACGCCCGAATCGCACAATGTCCCGCGTGCTGAAGGTTCACCGAAATCAATTCGGAGATCGCGGGCTCATCTTCGATGACGAGAATGTTGCTGGGCATCGGCACCTCGGTGCGTCCTCTGAGTGGGTTAACTATTGGCTTCGCGATCGAGCAGGTCGCGCGGCTGGTGCCGCACGTCGGTGCCTTTCACGATGTAGATGATGAATTCCGCGATGTTCTTGGCGTGGTCGCCGACCCGTTCGATCGCCTTGGCGATGAACAGGAAGTCGAGGCCGACCGAGATGGTGCGCGGGTCTTCCTGCATGTAGGAGACCAGCTTGCGCACGAAGGCGCGGAATTCCAGGTCGATTTCCTTGTCGTCCTTGACGATCTGGGCGGCAGCCACCGTGTCCAGGCGCGCGAATGCGTCGAGCGCGCGGCGCAGGAGGGTCACGGCCATCTCGCCCGGGACCTTGATCTCAGCGATGTTCACGCCGCGGGCGATCGGCTTGTCGGCCAGGCGCCGCACGCGCTCGGCGATCTTCTCGGCCTCGTCGCCAGCGCGCTCGAGGTTGGTGATGGTCTTGGAGATCGACATCAGGAGGCGCAGGTCGCGCGCGGCCGGCTGGCGGCGCGCGATGATGTTGCCGCACTCCTCGTCGATCTCGACTTCCATGTGGTTCAGGCGATCCTCGTTGGCGATCACGCGCTCGGCCGCCTCGCGGTCGAACTCGTTGAGCGCGTGGATCGCCTCGGTAATCTGAGCTTCGACGAGGCCGCCCATTTCCAGAATCTTGGACGAAACCGCGTTGAGATCGGCGTCGAACTGGCTCGATAGATGCTTGTCGGTCATTGTTGTCACTCCCTCATCAACCGAAACGGCCGGTGATGTAGTCTTCCGTTTCCTTGCGGGCCGGCTTGATGAAGATCTTCTCGGTGTCGCCGAACTCGATCAGCTCGCCCATGTACATGTAGGCGGTGTAGTTCGAGCAGCGCGCCGCCTGCTGCATATTGTGCGTGACGATCACCACCGTGTAGTCGCTCTTGAGCTCGGCGATCAGCTCCTCGATGTGGCCGGTGGAGATCGGGTCAAGCGCCGAGCACGGCTCGTCGAGCAGCAGCACTTCCGGGCGGATCGCGATGCCGCGCGCGATACAGAGGCGCTGCTGCTGGCCGCCCGACAGGCGGTAGCCGCTCTGGCTTAGCTTGTCCTTCACCTCGTTCCACAACGCGGCCTTGGTCAGGGCCCACTCGACACGGTCGTCCATTTCCAAGCGTGTGAGCTTTTCGAACATCTTCACGCCGAACGCGATGTTGTCATAGATCGACATCGGGAACGGGGTCGGCTTCTGGAACACCATGCCGATGCGCGCGCGCAGCAGCGAGATATCTTGCTTCGACTCCAGCAAATTCTCGCCGTCCATCATGATCGCGCCTTCGGCACGCTGCTCCGGATAGAGCGCGTACATTTTGTTGAAGGTGCGCAGCAGCGTCGACTTCCCGCAGCCCGACGGGCCGATGAAGGCGGTCACCTTGCCTTCGGGAATGCGCATGTTGACGTTCTTCAGCGCGTGGAACTTGTTGTAAAAGAAGTTCAGGTTGATGACTTCGATCTTCGCGTCGAGCGGGCGTTGGCCGTTTGCCGCATTGCCGTCGGCGAGCGCGCTGCCGTGTTCGATCGGATTCAGGTGGCTTTTTGCCATGGCGGTTTCAAGGTTGAAGTGCAACAGAAGCCCGTTACGCCCGAAGGGCATCCCCCAAGGCAACGATTTCATGATGATGCTGACGAACATCGAACGATTCTGGTATGAACAGTTCGGCCTGGGAGAACGCGGCCAGCTCTGTACCCTTTGGCATGTACTGGCGCAGCAGCCCGTTGGTGTTCTCGTTGCGTCCGCGCTGCCAAGCGCTTATGCGGACCAGCGAAGTAGACCTTGATGCCGGTGGTCTCGCAGAGCTGCTCATGCCTGGCCATCTCCCGTGTCCCTGATCATAGGTCATGAAAAGACGGCGTTGGGCGTCGATGCGGTTCAGCATCATGCCGAACGAAGTGACGGCGGCGTCGGCAGTGACGTTCTTCATCTTGCCCAGGATGACGAACAGCGAGGTACGCTCGGCCAGCGTCGCGACTGAAGACGCATTACGCGCGCCCTCCTTGATCAGGTCGCCTGCCCAGTGCCCGGGCACGATCCGCTCGTCGATCTCAGCCGGACGACCGTGGATACTGATCCTGTTCGGGATGTTGCCCTGGCGGTCTTCGCCCCGCGCCCGGGGCCGCCGGCGCTTGCGGGCCTGTCGCAGACAGGCGATCAGTTCCGCTCGCAATTGGCCCGCGCGGCATGGCGTACAACGCGGTGTAGATGGTTTCGTGACTGGCCAGCAGGGCTGGCTCATCGCGGGGTTCATGTTTCGTTTCGCAGTATGCCCGCGATCTTGTTCGAGAGAGTGCCACTCACGCAGCAACCGCTCGACCGTCGCCCACAGCGGCCCCTGCGGGTCCAGTCGGGCAAATTATTGCGTCGAGAGAGAGCCTGCCAGGCAACTGGCAGCGCTGCTGGGCGAGCGACGCACGATAGCCGCCAGCGAGCAACGGACGGCCCGGTCCCTTCTTCGCAGACGGTTCCGGTGCACACCAGCCGTTACAGCGCAATTCGTCGCTGATCAAACTCGGCGCGCGATATGCAAGCTACGGGCAATTGTGCCCGTAGCTTGCATCGCTGCTCAAGGCTCAGCTAGATCATCGTGCGCTCTTCACAACTTAGGTGTTTGTAGGTTCCCATCGCAACACGATACCTCTCGGTAGATGTTGCACTTCAGATCTGAGGCCGCCCATGTTCATCAGATTGTTCCGTCGTTACTTTTTCGAGAAGATCAAGCGCGCCAGGATGTTCAGTCCCAGCACCCCC
This sequence comes from Burkholderia sp., assembly GCA_040946865.1. GTDB lineage: Bacteria > Pseudomonadota > Gammaproteobacteria > Burkholderiales > Burkholderiaceae > Burkholderia. The sequence goes on along the minus strand of JAYFSB010000052.1, from coordinate 1,936 downwards.
AGCGTGATCAGGAAGACACCCGCCCAGGCGAGCAATTGCCACTGCGCGAACGGGCTCATCGCAAACTTGTAGATCGTGACGGGCAGGTTGGCGATCGGCTTGGACATGTCGACCGAGAAAAATTGGTTCGACAGCGCCGTGAACAGGAGCGGTGCCGTTTCGCCGGCGATCCGCGCCACCGCCAGCAGCACGCCCGTGACGATGCCGCGAATCGAGGCGCGCAGCACGATCTTCATGATCATGCGCCACTTCGGCGTGCCGAGCGCGAACGAGGCCTCGCGCAGCGAGTTAGGCACCAGATTCAGCATGTTCTCGGTGGTGCGGATCACGATCGGCACATGCAGCAGCGCCAGCGAGATCACGCCGGCCCAGCCCGAGAAGCGGCCCGAGGGCACCACCACCACCGCGTAGACGAACAGGCCGACCACGATCGATGGTGCCGATAGCAGGATGTCGTTGATGAAGCGCATCAGGCTCGCGAACCAGTTTTTTGGGCCGTATTCAGCCAGGTAGACGCCTGCCAGTACACCCACCGGAGTGCCAGCCAGGGTGTCGAGCGCGACTAGCATCAGGCTGCCGACGATCGCGTTGGCGAGACCGCCGCCCTCGGTGTCCGGCGCCGGCGTCGACTGCGTGAACAGCTCGATCGACAGGCCGTCGATGCCCAGGCGCAGCGTAGTGTAGAGGATCCAGATGAGCCAGATCAGGCCGAAGGCCATCGCGGCCAGCGAAAGGGTCAGCGCGGCCGCGTTGGTGCGCTTGCGGCGCGCCTGCAGGCGCGAGCGCATTGCTTCGAGCGCGGCACCGGACTGGTCGCCCGGCATGCTCATTTCTTGCCTTCTCCCTTCTGGAGATGCAGCAGCATCAGTTTTGAGATCGACAGCACGATGAAGGTGATCATGAACAGGATCAGGCCGAGCTCCATCAGCGCCGAGGTATGCAGGCCCGGTGTCGCTTCCGCGAATTCGTTGGCAAGCGCCGAGGTGATGCTGTTGCCAGGCGAGAACAGTGAGATGTTGTCCAACAGGTTAGTGTTGCCGATCACGAAGGTGACGGCCATGGTCTCGCCGAGTGCGCGGCCCAGGCCGAGCATCACGCCGCCGATCACGCCACTCTTGGTATAGGGCAGCACGATCTTCCACATCACTTCCCAGGTTGTGCAGCCGATGCCGTAGGCCGATTCCTTCAGCAGCACCGGGGTGACCTCAAACACGTCACGTATCACTGAGGCGATGTAGGGGATGATCATGATCGCCAGGATCACGCCGGCGCAGAGTAGGCCGATGCCGATCGGCGGGCCCTGGAACAGCGCGCCGATGAAGGGCACCGGGCCGAGGATCTGGCCGAGCGGCTTCTGAAACCAGGCCGCGAAGATCGGAGAGAATACCAGCAGGCCCCACATGCCGTAGACGATCGAGGGGATCGCTGCGAGCAGCTCGATCGCGATGCCGAGCGGGCGTCGCAGCCAGACGGGCGACAGCTCGGTCAGGAACAGGGCGATGCCGAAGCTGACCGGCACGGCGATGATCAGCGCGATCAGCGAGGTCGCGATGGTACCGTAGATGGGCACCATCGCGCCGTAGGTATCGACGTTGGGATCCCATTCGGACCGCCAGAAGAAACTGAGGCCAAACTTCTCGATGGTCGGCAGCGAGGCGATGATCAACGAGACGATGATGCCGCCGAGCACCAACAGAGTCACCACCGCCGCAATGCGGACGAGGCCGCCGAAGATGACGTCGCCGAGCCGGCCGGGCGCGCGCATCTGGCCGGCGGGACGTGGCGTGCGAGGAATATCGGGCATGGTCATCTGAAGGGGGTCGATGACGGGAGCCACGGGTCGGCCCGCCGGTACCGCACGCGGGGGGGGGGGGGGGGGGGGGGGGGGGGGGGGGGGGGGGGGGGGGGGGGGGGGGGGGGGGGGGGGGGGGGGGGG
>JAYFSB010000051.1:0-8243 GCA_040946865.1 Burkholderia sp. | reverse complement strand
ACGATTGATGGCACAGGTGCGTCCGTAATGGGCGAGAACCAGGCCTGGGGCCCGCCGACCATCTGAATGGCACCCAGAACGACCGACAACAAACCAGGACAACTTCGTTCATGATCGATTCGCTTCGCAGGCTTGACGACATCGTGAATGCAGACACTTGATCAGCATTGCCTTTACATCTTGTCTCGTTGCGCAAAAGACAGGATATAAACACATTTTTTTCAAATGTAAAAAATCCTAGCGCGTATGCGTATGGAGCAACAGCGGGAACCGAAGAGAGTCAGCCTGAAGAACATCCGTAACCTCGCCGCGTGGGACATCTAGGTGCGTGAGCCCATTCTCCACCTTGCCTGGCAAGGGCCTTCATACGGAATCCCCAGCGGTAACGCTTGTTACCGGCAGGTTCGGCGTCACGGCGCGGCAGCCCGCCGCGATTGGTCACGCGGGCGGTGCCCGACCCCCGGCCCCTTGCCCGCGGCTCGATGTCGCATCCCTGGCCGAAAGACCTTCTTGAAATTATTATCTTCGGCCCCAACTAGGTCACTATTGTCCGGGATAACCTGCGATACCTGCCTCGTGCCCGTCACGCAGCAGGTATCGTCGATCCGGCTTTCATCATTCAATTCGATTTCAGCGACATGGAAAACACGCAAGAGAATCCGGCTGGTCAACCGGCCGACGAGACCGGCCGCGCCGCAACGGCTGCTCAGGGACCGGCCGACGACGCCGCGCTCGCCGAAGCGCAAGCCAAGGTCGTCGAGCTGCAGGAGAGCTTCCTGCGGGCGAAGGCCGAAACCGAGAACGTGCGCCGCCGCGCGCAGGACGACATCGCCAAGACGCACAAGTTCGCCATCGAGGGCTTCGCCGAGCACCTGCTGCCGGTGATCGACAGCCTGGAAGCCGCCGTCGGCAACAAGTCCGACGACGTCGCTAAGATCCGCGAAGGCGTCGAGCTGACGCTGCGCCAGCTGCAGAGCGCGCTCGAGAAAGGCCGCGTGAACGTGATCGACCCGGTCGGCGCGAAATTCGATCCGCATCAGCACCAGGCGATCTCGATGGTGCTGGCCGAACAGGAGCCGAATACCGTCGTCAGCGTGCTGCAGAAGGGTTACACAATCGCCGACCGCGTGCTGCGTCCGGCGTTCGTGACGGTTGCACAGCCGAAGTAAGGTACCGGCCTAGTGCCACGCCCGGTGCCCTCGTGTCCACTGTTCCCCGGCATCCCGGCGAGCAGCGTTCATGATGGCCACCGCGGGCCGCGCCAGCAAAGCATCAGACAAGCATCGAGACGGGGGTGTCAATATAGAGTTCGATCCGGAGTCTGCTGATCCGGGCATAGTCTTCTGGCCGGCCGCCGCCGGCGATTGAAAAAATTGAATGGCCGCATCGCTTTCGGGGTCTTGAAAACGGCGCGATCGCACTTATTTCGTGTGCAGAGTCGAATTCAGCGCGGCAAACCTGGCAAAAAAGGCCAAAAAACTGCAGCAAACAGCATTTCTGGAGATTACGAAAAAATGGGAAAGATCATCGGTATTGACCTCGGCACCACGAACTCGTGCGTTGCCGTGATGGAAGGCAACCAGGTCAAGGTCATCGAGAACTCGGAAGGTACCCGCACCACGCCGTCGATCATCGCGTACATGGACGACAACGAAGTGCTGGTCGGCGCGCCGGCCAAGCGTCAGTCGGTGACCAACCCGCGCAACACGCTGTTCGCGGTGAAGCGCCTGATCGGTCGCCGCTTCGAAGAGAAGGAAGTGCAGAAGGACATCGGCCTGATGCCCTACAAGATCATCAAGGCCGACAACGGTGACGCCTGGGTCAAAGCGCATGACGAGAAGCTGGCACCGCCGCAGGTGTCGGCCGAAGTGCTGCACAAGATGAAGAAGACCGCCGAGGACTACCTCGGTGAGCCGATAACGGAAGCCGTGATTACGGTGCCGGCCTACTTCAACGACAGCCAGCGCCAGGCCACCAAGGACGCGGGCCGCATCGCCGGACTCGAAGTCAAGCGCATCATCAACGAGCCGACCGCGGCCGCGCTGGCCTTCGGCCTGGACAAGGCCGAAAAGGGTGACCGCAAGATCGCCGTGTACGACCTCGGCGGCGGCACCTTCGACGTGTCGATCATCGAGATCGCCGATGTGGACGGCGAGATGCAGTTCGAAGTGTTGTCGACCAACGGTGACACCTTCCTCGGCGGCGAGGACTTCGACCAGCGCATCATCGACTACATCATCGGCGAGTTCAAGAAGGAGCAGGGCGTCGACCTGTCAAAGGACGTGCTCGCGCTGCAACGCTTGAAGGAAGCCGCGGAAAAGGCCAAGATCGAGCTGTCCTCGAGCCAGCAGACCGAGATCAACCTGCCGTACATCACGGCCAACGCCTCGGGCCCGAAGCACTTGAACCTGAAGATCACGCGCGCCAAGCTGGAAGCGCTGGTCGAGGACCTGGTCGAGCGCACCATCGAGCCCTGCCGTACCGCCATCAAGGATGCCGGTGTGAAGGTCTCGGACATCGACGACGTGATCCTGGTCGGCGGCCAGACCCGCATGCCGAAGGTGCAGGACAAAGTCAAGGAGTTCTTCGGTAAAGATGCGCGCCGTGACGTGAACCCGGACGAAGCTGTTGCCGTGGGTGCGGCAATTCAGGGCCAGGTATTGTCGGGCGACCGCAAGGACGTGCTGCTGCTCGACGTGACCCCGCTGTCGCTCGGTATCGAGACGCTCGGCGGGGTAATGACTAAGATGATCAACAAGAACACCACGATCCCGACCAAGCACGCCCAGGTCTACTCGACCGCGGACGACAACCAGGGTGCGGTGACCATCAAGGTGTTTCAGGGCGAGCGCGAGATGGCGGCCGGCAACAAGCTGCTCGGCGAGTTCAACCTAGAAGGCATCCCGCCGGCACCGCGCGGCGTGCCGCAGATCGAGGTGAGCTTCGACATCGACGCGAACGGCATCCTGCACGTCGGTGCGAAGGACAAGGCGACCGGTAAGGAAAACAAGATCACCATCAAGGCAAACTCCGGTCTATCAGACACCGAGATCGACCAGATGATCAAAGACGCCGAGGCGAACGCCGCGGAAGACCAGAAGCTGCGTGAGCGTGCCGATGCGCGCAACCAGGGTGATGCGCTGGTCCACAGTACCAAGAAGGCGATGGCCGAGTACGGCGACAAGCTCGACGCGGGCGAGAAGGAGAAGATCGAGGCCGCACTCAAGGAGTTGGAAGACGTGCTGAAGGACGGCTCGACCGAGAAGACGGCGATTGACGCGAAGGTGGATGCGCTGTCGCAGGCCTCGCAGAAGCTCGGCGAAAAGATGTACGCCGACATGCAAGCCCAGCAGGCAGGAAGTGCTGGCGCGAGCGCGGCCGAAGGTGCCCATGCGGGGGGGGGCACGAACGCCGCCGACGACGTGGTCGACGCGGACTTCAAGGAAGTGAAGAAGAACTAAGTCGGGCCGCGGCCGATTCGATCCGTCACTGCCGGACAGCCCGGATCACCCTGCGCCTGGCGGGCCTCGCGGCCCTCCGGGCATATTTGTTTTATGGCGGGGCGGCGTGCGAGCGCCGTTCTACGGTGCAAGACTTTACTGGAAGCGAGAGGAGCCGCCCGTGACGAGCGCATGGCGGCATTGAACCGATATGGCGCAACGGGATTACTACGAGGTTCTGGGCATCGCGAAGAACGCGAGCGACGACGAAATCAAGAAGGCATATCGCAAGCTCGCGATGAAGTACCATCCGGATCGTAATCCGGACAGCAAGAATGCGGAGGAGCGTTTCAAGGAGGTAAAGGAGGCCTATGAAATGCTCTCGGACGAGCAGAAGCGGGCCGTCTACGACCAGTACGGCCACGCCGGCGTTGCTCCGAACATGGGCGGTGCCGGCGCACAGGGTTTTGGCGGCTTTGCCGACACCTTCGGTGACATCTTCGGCGATATCTTCGACCAGGCCGGCGGCGGTGCTCGCGGCGGCCGGGGCGGGCCGCAGGCGTATCGTGGTGCCGACCTGCGCTACAGCATGGAAATCACGCTCGAGCAGGCCGCGCACGGATACGACACGCAGATCCGTGTGCCGAGCTGGATCTCCTGCGAGATTTGTCACGGCAGCGGTGCGAAGCCGGGCACCAAGCCCGATACCTGCCCGACCTGCCACGGCCAGGGCACGGTGCGTATGTCGCAGGGCTTCTTCAGCATCCAGCAGACCTGCCCGAAGTGCCACGGCACCGGTACCTACATTCCCGAGCCCTGCGTACATTGCCACGGCTCGGGCAAGGTGAAGGAAACCAAGACGCTCGAGGTCAAGATCCCGGCCGGAATCGACGACGGCATGCGGATTCGCTCGTCCGGCAACGGCGAGCCCAGCATCAACGGTGGGCCGTCCGGCGATCTCTATGTCGAGATCCACATCAAGCAGCACTCGGTGTTCGAGCGCGACGGCGACGATCTGCACTGTCAGATGCCGATCCCGTTCACCACCGCGGTGCTGGGCGACGAGATCGAGGTGCCGACGCTGGCCGGCCGCGCCTCATTCACGGTACCGGAAGGCACGCAGTCGGGCAAAACCTTCCGACTGCGTGGCAGGGGTATCAAGGGCCTGCGCTCGAGCATCGCAGGCGATCTCTACGTGCATGTGCAGATCGAGACGCCGGTCAAGCTGACCGACGGACAGCGCGAGCTGCTGCGTCAGTTCGAGCAGTCGCTGGCCGAAGGCGGCGGCCGCCACAGCCCGCAGAGCAAGAGCTGGTTTGATCGCGTGAAGCGCTTCTTCGAGTGACGACAGCGGTACTGGCGACATGATGGACGTAAAAGAGGGCGAGAGGGCGCGCCGTTCGCGCTCCTCGACGATTGCGACTCGGCTATACGGTCGAGTCGTTTGTACACGGACTTTTCGCACGAGCACGCCTGCACCGATCCGGCGCGACTCGATGCTTGCTGCGCGGCGGTGGCCGAAAATCTCGCGCGGGGGCCTGCACGCCGTGGTGCTCGGCGACTACGAGTCCGGCCGCAATCTCGAACGCGGCCAGGCCGGCGGTGCGCCGCCGCGTTTCCTGCTGTTCTCCACGCTCACTCGGCTGTCGCGCGACGAACCCTATATCTGGTTCGCCGCGAGCGACGGCGAGTCGGCCGAGCCTTCGCCGGCCGGCATCGCGCGCCTGCGCAAGAGTGTCACGCGCGCTGAAGTTCGATGTGGTGATCGACGCGATCTACGCCGCGCTGTGCGCCGGCAATTCCTACCAGGTCAACTACACTTATTGGCTCAGCTTCGACGCCAGGGGCTCGCCGTCGGCGCTGTTCGGCGGCTGCGCGCGCCAGGGCGGGTGTGCTACGGCGTGCGGCTGCGCACGCGGCCGAATTCCTCGCCAGCGACGCGAAGGATTGCACCGAGAACCTAATGATCGTCGACCTGGTGCGTAATGACGTCTCGCGCGTGGACGTCTCGCGCGTGGCACGGACCGGATCGGTAAGCGTGCGGCGCTATTCACGGTCGAGCCCTATGCCTCGGCCTGTGGCAGATAACCTCTTCTCGACCGTCGAGGCCGAGGCGAGGCCCGAGGCGGGCTTCGCGGACCTGCTGCGCGCGCTGTTCCCTTGTGGCTCAATTATCGGCGCGCCGAAGCACAGCACCATGGCACTGATCGACGCGGAATCGACGCCGCGCGGGCTCTACACGGGCATGCTGGGCTTGGCCTTGACGCCAGTTGCCGGCCGGGGGCACCTGCGGCGACTTCTGCCTTGTCGGTGCCGATTCGCACGCTGACGCTCGAGGTACTGCGCGCCGACGGCTATCGCGTCGGTACAATGGGCGTCGACGCTGGCATCGTGCTCGACAGCCGCGCTCCTGACGAATACGCGGAGTGCGAATTGAAGGGCCCGTTTCCTGACCGATGCCGAGCCCGGCCTGCAGCTGTTCGAAACCCTCTACGCGACGCGTGACGAAGGAGTGCGTTATCTCGATCGCCATCTCGCGCAGCTCGCCAGCAGCGCCGAGGCGCTTGGCTTCGCCTTCGACACTGCCGCGATCGAGCAGCAAATCCGCGCGTGCGTTGGCAGCTTCGAGGCAGATGGTCCGCATCGCTTGCGTGAGGAACTCTCGAAGGACGGCGCGCTCGACCTGACCTCGGCACTGCTCGAGCCGAGCCGAATACGACCGCGCCTGGCGCGAGGCCGATGCAACCGGCGCTTTCGACATGCTGTTCGTCAACGAGCGCGGCGAGCTGACCGAGGGCGGTCGCAGCAGCGTCTTCGTGCGGCTCAATGGCCGCTGGTTCACGCCGCCGCTGGTCAGCAGGCTTGCTGCCGGGCGTGATGCGAGGCGCGCTGCTGGCGGCCCCGGCGCTTGGCGCTGGCGAGCGCATCCTCCTGATGTCGGACGAGCTGGCGCGCGCTGATGGCCTGTTGATCTGTAACGCCTTGCGCGGCGCGATGCTCTGATCAGCGTAAGCGACTCGGCAAGGCCGGTCTCCCATTCGCGCGCGATTCGCGCGCGCGGTGCGCATCAAGGTAGTTGTCGCCTCTGTCATGCAACGTGAGCCTGTTTATGACCCCTGATTCCGACCTCGTTGACTATAGCATCGCGCTCAGGATTGAGCGCGACAGAACCGGTAGGCGTCCAGTTGCGCCTTCTGGCCCGATCAGCGCTCTGGATGCCCGCTCACGAGCGGGCTGGTAGAGTTTCGTGCCGAGCGGCGAGGATCGCGATGTCTTCACCGGCGTGCCGTTGCGCCGATGCTCGTTGTGTGGTACCAATGTACGAGGCGCATCGCCCATTGCCTGGCGGCATCCAGGTCTGCAAAACGGTGCACCGGGAACTCGGTACGGTACTTGGCCGTGCGGAACAGGGATTCGACGAACGGGTTGTCGTCGCTTACGCGCGGACGCGAATACGAGGGCTTTACGCCGGAGCCAGTGAAGCATCGCCAGCACCGTCATGGCCTTTAGCGTAGAGCCGTTGTCGCCGTGCAGAACGGGGCGCTGCTCGTCAGCGGCAATCCCTTCGGCCAATGCTGCCCGCTGAACGACCCGGACGGCATGATCGGCATCGTCGATGCCGTGCACTTCCCAGGTGATGATCTTGCGGCTGTAGATATCCATGATCAGGTACAGGTAGAACCACGTGGCGGGCAAATACGTCATATCCCAGCACCAGACTTGGCGAACTGCGCTCGCGGCGCTTTGGCCCGACCGCGATGAGCGTTCTGACCTTGCGCTCGCAGTAACTGACAGAAGGTTGATTCGCTCGCCAGATAGACGCTTTCGTCGGCCAGTGCCGGCATGATCCGCGCAGGCGGGCATATCTGCGAAGCACGGTTCGTTGGCGATTACGAGCAGCCTGACGCTCCGGTTCGATCAGCGCATGCGGGGGGGCTGGCTTGGGATGAACCGCCTGCGGCCGATGGTCGCCGGTTTGCAGCCCATCCTGGGCCTTCCAGCGTTGCAGGGTGCGCACGTCAATGCCAGCACAGTCTCGCAAAAGCCAGGCGCGACCGTACACCGGCACCGGCCTGATGAGCCGCTTGGATGTTTCGGGCAGTCATCTGGCGATCTTCGAGACCGATCATTCGTCCTCTCCCTTGTTGAAGATCGCCTCGAGTTTTTTGACAGCACCAACAAGGCGGTCGTCTCGGTCAGCGCACGGTCCTTGCGCCGAACTTCGCGCTCGAGTTCTTTGATCCGGCGCCGATCCGCCTTCGTTTGTCCAGGCGTGGCACGCACGTATCTGCGGATACACACCGTTCTTGCGGTGCCATGCGCTGTGCGATGTCTCCATCCAGCGCGGCAGTGGTGAACACGGCGTCCAGTTGCGATGCAACTGTCCAGGGCCCACCCGCGGGTGGGCCCTGGACAGCGACTCACTGTGCCAACACTCCAGCGTGCCCACGTTCACGCGCGTTTGCGCGACATCTTCAACCGACGCGCTCTCTGACGGCAGCAACCTTGCAACCACCTTGTCCTTGAATGCCTGTCCGGACTTTGCCACTTCTCGTCCTCATTGCCCTCCCGGATTTCCAGATCTTATTCTGACGATAACTATTCTGACAGTAAACGACTCGGCATGGCCGTCGTAGACGCCAGCAAAGATCGACGCCAAAGTGGTGTCAATCATTTTCGAAGTGATGGATACCACTTTGTTAGGCACAGAGAAGCCGGGTAGTCCCAAAGGACGCCCGAACCATAGTCCTGAGTTCCGGCGTCGCATAGCAATCGCCGCGTGTGAGCCAGGTGTTTCAGTCG
>JAYFSB010000050.1:0-8410 GCA_040946865.1 Burkholderia sp. | reverse complement strand
GGTCATATCCACCGATCTATAACGTATAACGGCTGAACCACGGGGACGGTGAACTTGATCAGCATTGCCTTAAGCATTTTCGCCGCGTCTCCACTCTATATAGCAAGCTTGCCGAGAGCTATCTCGTGTTTGCATCGCTTGCCTGCGCGTTTGGGCCAGTCGTAAATATGAACAATGCCTAGATGCCGCGCCGGCCAGCCACGGGAATCGAAGCGCGCCTGTATAATGGGGGCGCTTTCTATTCTGGCGGCTGCCTGCCGCCCGGCCGTACGATAAAACGCGCCTCGATCTGCTTCGTCTGCCTCGGCAACATCTGTCGCTCCCCGACCGCGGAGGGCTTGATGCGCGAGCAGGTGAGCGCGGCGGGCATTGATCACGTGATCGAGATCGACTCCGCCGGAACGGGCGACTGGCACGTCGGCGAAGCGCCCGATGCGCGCGCCCAGCAGGCGGCGCGCGGCCGTGGCTACGACCTGTCGGCGCTGCGGGCACGTCAGGTCGCCGGCAGCGACTTCGAGCGTTTCGACCTGCTGCTCGCGATGGATGAGGCGAATCTCGCCGAACTGCGGCACCGTTGTCCGGCCGAGCATCGGCATAAGGTCCGTTTGCTGATGGAATTCGTGGCCGGTACCGGTCAATGTGAAGTGGCCGACTCTTATTTCGGCGGCGCGCAGGGCTTCGAGCAGCTGCTCGACCAATGCGAGAACGTCTGCTCCGGCCTGCTCGCGACACTGCGCGAACGTGCGGGAGACTAAATCCAAGACCGCTGCGGCACTTCTGTAGCGTTTATTGAATCTCCCTATCCCGGACAGGGATACTTGACTAAAACTATCAGATATTTATACTTGATAAAAATCATCAAGATTGCTGTCCCCTACGACTATGAGACTCACCACGAAAGGCCGTTTCGCCGTCACAGCGATGATTGACTTGGCCCTGCGCCAGGAGCAGAGGCCGGTGACACTTGCAGGCATCAGCCTGCGCCAACGCATTTCGCTCTCGTACCTGGAGCAGTTGTTCGGAAAGCTGCGCCGGCACGAGATCGTCGAATCGATCCGCGGGCCGGGTGGCGGCTACAACCTCGCGCGCCGTGCGGCCGACGTCACGGTCGCCGACATCATCATCGCGGTCGACGAACCGCTCGATGCCACGCAATGCGGCGGCAGGGGTACCTGCGAAGGCATCAAGCAGCCAGATGGTCATTGCATGACTCACGAGCTCTGGTCGACGCTCAACCAGAAGATGGTTGAATACCTCGATTCGATATCGCTACAGGATTTCGTCGATCAGCAGCGCGCCCGCGAGGGTGCACTCGCCGTGCTGCGTGACCGTCGCGCGCCGAGGCCGGCTGCGACTGTCGAGCCGGTGCGAGCGATGCCGCCCAGGCGGAATTCGGTATTCAATATCGCGACTAGTTCCTGAGGAGGCGCGATGCTGTCCGTACCCGATAAAACTGCACCTACATAAACAGATTGTCCCTGCACTGAATGAATACCCGGAGCGACAGATGAACAACGATACTCCTCACCTGCCCATCTATCTGGACTACAGCGCAACGACGCCCGTCGATCCGCGCGTGGTCGACAAGATGGTGCCGTATCTGCGCGAGCAGTTCGGTAATCCGGCGTCGCGCAGCCACGCGTATGGCTGGGATGCGGAGCGGGCGGTGCAAGAGGCGCGCGAGCAGGTGGCGGCGCTCGTGAACGCGGACCCGCGCGAAATCATCTGGACCTCGGGTGCGACCGAATCGGACAACCTCGCGATCAAGGGCGCGGCGCATTTCTACCAGGGCAAGGGCAAGCACATCATCACGGTGAAGACCGAGCACAAAGCTGTGCTCGATACCTGTCGCGAACTTGAGCGCGAAGGCTTCGGGGCGACCTACCTGGATGTCAAGGACAACGGCCTGATCGACCTCGAGGTGTTCAAAGCTGCGCTGCGACCGGACACGATTTTGGTGTCCGTGATGCACGTGAATAATGAGATCGGCGTGATCCAGGACATCGAGACGATCGGTGAGATCTGCCGTTCGAAGAGCATCGTGTTCCACGTCGACGCTGCGCAGTCTACCGGCAAAATCGGCATCGATCTCGCCAAGCTCAAGGTGGATCTGATGTCGTTCTCGGCGCACAAGACCTACGGCCCGAAGGGCATCGGCGCGCTCTACGTGCGCCGCAAGCCGCGCGTGCGGATCGAGGCGCAGATGCATGGCGGCGGTCACGAGCGCGGCATGCGCTCGGGCACGCTGGCGACGCATCAGATCGTTGGCATGGGCAAGGCCTTCCGCATCGCCCGCGAGGAAATGGCGGTCGAGAACGAGCGCGTGCGCGCGCTGCGCGACAAGCTGCTGCGCGGCCTGTCGCAGATCGAGGAAACCTATGTAAACGGCGACATGGAACAGCGTGTCCCGCACAACCTGAACGTCAGCTTCAACTTCGTCGAAGGCGAGTCGCTGATCATGGCGATCAAGGATGTCGCCGTGTCGTCAGGCTCGGCCTGCACCTCGGCCTCGCTGGAGCCGTCCTACGTGCTGCGCGCGCTGGGCCGCAACGACGAACTCGCTCACAGCTCGATCCGCTTCACGGTCGGTCGTTTCACCACCGAGGCCGACGTCGACTACGTGATCAAGCTGCTGCAGGGCAAGATCGCCAGGCTGCGCGACCTGTCGCCGCTATGGGAAATGCACAAGAATGGGATCAATCTGTCGACGATCGAGTGGACCGTACACTAAACAAAGGTTGCGCGGCCCGGTGCCGCACGCACGCAACGCATAGGAGGTCGAGTCATGTCTTACAGCAACAAGGTTCTGGATCACTACGAAAACCCGCGCAACGTCGGTTCCTTCTCGAAGGACGACGACGCGGTCGGCACGGGCATGGTCGGCGCGCCGGCCTGCGGCGACGTGATGAAGCTGCAGATCTGTGTCGGTTCAAACGGCGTGATCGAAGACGCGAAGTTCAAGACCTATGGCTGCGGCTCGGCGATCGCCTCGAGCTCGCTGGTTACCGAATGGGTGAAGGGCAAGACGCTGGATCAGGCGCTGGCCATCAAGAACACCCAGATCGCTGAGGAACTGGCGTTGCCGCCGGTGAAAATCCACTGCTCGATCCTCGCCGAAGACGCGATCAAAGCGGCGGTGGCCGATTACCGCAAGCGTCACGACGCGACCGCGGAAGACGGCCAGGCCGCGTAAGCGGCGGTGCCGCGGGATACCAGCCGAAAGGCGCTCATCAAGGGCGCAGTAGGCCCCCGCGAAAGGCAGGTGGCAAGATTTATACGACGTCTGCGCGCGGCGCAGGCGATCAGGAACATCATGGCAATCACACTGACCGAAAAAGCAGCGCAACACGTGCAGAAGTACCTGACGCGACGCGGCAAGGGGCTGGGTCTGCGGCTCGGTGTGCGCACCACGGGCTGCTCGGGCTTGGCCTACAAGCTCGAGTATGTCGACGACGTGGCGTCCGAGGATCAGGTGTTCGAGAGCCATGGCGTGAAGGTGGTGGTCGATCCGAAGAGCCTCGCTTATATCGACGGCACCGAGCTCGACTTCGCGCGCGAGGGCTTGAACGAAGGCTTCAAGTTCAACAACCCGAACGTCAAGGACGAATGCGGCTGCGGCGAGTCGTTCCGTGTCTGAGGACGGCACCGCGCGCAGCGGGTCACAGGCGGCATTGGCCGCCTTTTTCTTGTGCGGATCACTTCCACCTGGACCATCAACCACAAGACCTTGGGCATCACGCGATGATTTCGCTGAAAGACAGCTACTTCGAACTATTTCACCTGCCGACGCAGTTCGCGCTCGATGGCGGTGCGCTCGACATCGCGTATCGCGCGGTACAGTCCGAGGTGCATCCGGATCGCTTCGCGGCGGCCGGCGACGTGCAGAAGCGCATCGCGATGCAATGGGCCACGCGCGCCAACGAGGCTTACCAGACGTTGCGCGATCCGCTGAAGCGCGCGATCTACCTGCTGTCGCTGCGCGAGGTCGAGGTCGGCGCTGAGAACAACACGGCGATGGAGCCGGCTTTCCTGATGCAGCAGATGGCATGGCACGAGGCGATCGAGGTTGCAGCTGGCGCGAGAAATGTCGACGCGCTCGACGCCCTGCTCGGCGAATTGCGCGAGGAGAAGCGCGCGCGGCTCGACAAGCTCGCGGCTCTGCTTGCCAGTGGCTCGAACCAAGGCGCGGCCGAAGCCGTGCGCCAGCTAATGTTCATCGAGCGCGTGGCTGCCGAAGTGACGACGCAGATCGAGCGTCTCGAAGATTAACCGCGCGGGGCCGCGCTCGGGCGCGGTGCGCGAAGCAAGCGGGGCCTCCGGCCCCTCACCGAATACAGCGATGGCTTTACTGCAAATCTCCGAACCGGGCATGGTGCCCGCGCCGCATCAGCGGCGCCTGGCAGTCGGTATCGATCTCGGCACGACAAATTCGCTGGTCGCGTCGGTGCGCAACAGCGTAGCCGAGGTGCTGCCCGACGACGAGGGCCGCATGCTGCTGCCATCCGTGGTCCGCTACCTTGAGAAGGGCGGGCGCCGCATCGGCTACGCGGCCAAGGAAGCCGCGGCCAGCGATCCGCGCAACACGATCGTCTCGGTCAAGCGTTTCATGGGACGCGGCAAGGCTGAGGTCGAGCATGCGGCCAATGCGCCCTACGATTTCTTCGTCGACGCGCCGGGCATGGTGCAGATCCGCACTGTCGACGGCGTGAAGAGCCCCGTGGAGGTCTCGGCCGAGATTCTCGCCACGCTGCGCCAGCGCGCCGAGGATACGTTCGGCGACGAACTGGTGGGTGCCGTGATCACCGTGCCAGCCTATTTCGACGATGCGCAGCGCCAGGCCACCAAGGACGCGGCGCGGCTGGCGGGCCTGAACGTGCTGCGCCTGCTCAACGAACCGACCGCGGCCGCGATCGCCTACGGGCTCGACAACGGCGCGGAAGGCCTCTATGCCGTCTATGATCTGGGCGGCGGCACCTTCGATCTGTCGATCCTGAAACTGACCAAGGGCGTGTTCGAAGTCCTCGCGGCGGGCGGCGATTCCGCGCTCGGCGGCGACGATTTCGACCACGCCCTGTTTGCGCATGTGCTCGCCGCGGCGGGCATCGAGCGCGCCGCGCTGTTGGCCGAGGACGTGCGGGCGCTGCTCGACCGTTCGCGCGCCGTGAAGGAAGTGCTGAGCGACGCGCCCGAGGCGGCCTTCGAGATCACGCTGTCGACCGGCGCGGCGATCGCGCAGACGATTTCCGCCGACACCTTCGCCGGCCTGGTCGAACCGCTGGTCGCGCGCACCCTGGTGCCGACCCGCAAGGCGCTGCGCGACGCGCAGATCACGCCGGCCGAGATCAAGGGCGTGGTGCTGGTAGGCGGCGCGACGCGCATGCCGGTGATCCGTGCGGCCGTCGAGCGTTTCTTCAGTCAGCCGCCACTGGTCAACCTCGATCCGGACCAGGTGGTTGCGCTCGGTGCGGCCGTGCAGGCCGACCTGCTGGCCGGCAACCGCGCCAACGGCGACGACTGGCTGCTGCTCGACGTGATCCCGCTGCCACTCGGCGTCGAGACCATGGGCGGCCTGGTCGAGAAGATCATTCCGCGCAACTCGACCATCCCGGTGGCGCGCGCGCAGGAATTCACCACCTTCAAGAACGGCCAGACCGCGATGGCGATCCACGTGGTGCAGGGCGAGCGCGAGCTGGTGGCCGATTGCCGTTCGTTGGCGCGCTTCGAGCTGCGCGGCATCCCGCCGATGTCGGCGGGCGCGGCGCGGATCCGCGTGACCTATCAGGTCGACGCCGATGGCCTGCTGTCGGTGTTCGCGCGTGACCAGCAGTCGGGCGTGGAGGCTTCGGTGGTGGTGAAACCGTCCTACGGACTCGCCGACGACGACATCGCCAAGATGCTGGAAGATAGTTTCAAGACCGCCGACATCGACATGCGCGCACGCGCGCTGCGCGAGGCGCAGGTCGAGGCGCAACGCATCGCCGAGGCGACGGCGGCGGCGCTCGCGGTAGACGCAGACCTGCTCGACGCCGAGGAGCGTGCGGCGATCGACGCGCTGATCACCAGGCTGCGCGCGCTGGCGTTCGGCGAGAATACCGACGCGATCGACGCGGCGACCAAGGCGCTGGCCGAGGGCACCGACGAATTCGCGGCACGGCGGATAGACAAAAACATCCGTCGCGCGCTCGCGGGCCGTAATCTCGACAAGATCTGAAGACAACCGCATCGCACCGGCGTGCGCGATGGGAAGCGACACCGCGAGCCATAGATGAAAGACGGAACCGACATGCCTCAACTGATAGTTTTTCCCCACGTCGAACTGTGCCCGGACGGCATGGTGATCGACGCGACGTCCGGCAAGAGCATCTGCGACAACCTGCTCGACAACGGTATCGAGATCGAGCATGCCTGCGAGAAATCCTGCGCCTGCACGACCTGCCACGTGATTGTTCGCGAAGGCTTCAACGAGCTGGCCTCTTCCGAGGAAGACGAAGACGACCTGCTTGATCGTGCCTGGGGGCTGGAGCCGCAATCGCGCCTGTCGTGCCAGGCGATCGTGACGGAGGAGTCCGACCTGGTGGTCGAGATCCCCAAGTACACGATCAACCACGCCAAAGAGAATCACTGACCCCGTTCAGGAGGCGCGACGATGAAATGGACCGATTCGCGCGAGATCGCGATTGCACTCACCGACAAGTTTCCCGGTTTGGATTCGAAGACGATCCGCTTCACCGATCTGCGCCAGTGGGTACTCGAACTCGACGGTTTCGACGACGAGTCAGATCGTTCGGGCGAAAATATACTCGAGTCGATCCAGCTGCACTGGATCGATGAATCTAACCTCGACGACGAATGACTGTAAGCGACTCGGCACAAGGCCAGTCCCCCATTCGCACGCGCGTAAGGCAAGATGATGAGCACGTGGAATTCGTGTGGATTACGCGAGATCGTGAACACGATTTATCTGGCTCTCTTGAAATTTGAGTGGATTAGGCGACATGTGGGTTGATCTTCGAAAAATCGAGTTTGCCGGCGATCAGAAACAGTACGGTGCGCATGATCGTGAGGTTGGTGTATCCCGTGCGACTTTCGCTTGGCGGCCTAGAAGAGTCCGTTAATGGCTTCCAGGAAGCCTGGTCTGACGCGTCTGGATCCCAGGCGACGATGCCGTCGACATGACTGCGGATCATGCGGGCGACGTCCTTCATCGGATCGACCTTCGAGCGCATGACGTTCGCGCACCACTGCTCGAGCATTTCGCTGACGACGCTGACCTGCTTGCAATCGAGAATCTCCCGAAGTTGCTCGCGATAGCGCCACGCGCGGGCAGTCCGCTTGGTCGTGACATTCACGATCAGGGCATCGAGATCAGCGTGTTGCGCAGCGGCCATGCAATCCCTTGAGTTCCGGATCGGTTCGCTGCTCGATTCGCCGCATTGGGTCCATGGCTTTCAACGCATGAGCGACGACGTGGAACTTGTCGAAGGTGATGCAAGCATTCAGCAGGCGCGTGACGAACGCTTCGATCGTCGCAGCATCTGTGCCTTCGGTTACGAACACGACTTTGCGTTCGAGCGCATCAACCGCGAGCGTCAGGTAGTTGTGTCCGCGCTGGTAGGACGTTTCGTCGACGGCAATGCTCGTCATGTCAGACATGGTCGATCTCGGCGAGCGCGAATTCGACATAGCGTTTGCAAATGGCGTTCACCCGATGCCAGGACTCGCCGACGGTACGGGCGACTGCGGTGAACAACACCTGCTGGGCGAACATCAGCACCATTGCCTCGAACAGCAGCGTAAAACCCTTGAGCTTGCCGGCCCACTCGGGCTCGACGAGCGCACTTCGAGAAAGCAGCCGTGCTGGCAGAAGTTCAAGTGCCGGCAGCGCTTGACAACGGTGTCGTGCACACAATGGTCGCTAACTATCTCTGGATGCGGGAAGCGACTGCCGGCAACGAAATCGATGTTGACCGTCAACCGCTTCGCAGCTGGGTCGAAATTGATGCTGTTCACGAACCATGGATCGCTGATACCCAAAGCCGTCTCGAACAACTTGCTATGCATGACTACCGTCGTTCACGTATAAATTGGGCAATTTACCATCCACTCGAAATTCAACAGAAGCGAAAATGATGGACACCACTTTGGCGTCGATCTTTGCATGGCGTCTACAACAGCCATGCCGGGTAGCTTACGGGTGAGCCGCATAAAATCTCAGCTATAGGATTCGCGGAACAGGGGCAAGGTCATCCTGCGGGAGCCGTCGCCTTAACCTCAACTAAATTTGGGATACCGCCGCAGACGAAGCATCAGTGCTGCTGGTTTCACAAGATAGGTAAGGCAATGCTGATCAAGTGTCTGCATTCGCGATGTCGTCAAGCCTGCGTAGCAAATCGATCATGAACGAAGTTGT
>JAYFSB010000049.1:0-8411 GCA_040946865.1 Burkholderia sp. | reverse complement strand
CTCATCGGGGATCATGTTTCGCAGTATGCTCGCGATCTGTTCGGGAGAGTGCCGCTCACGCAGCAACCGCTCGACCGTCGCCCGCAGCGGCCCTTGTGAGTCAAGGCGGGCGGGTTGTTGCGCCCGGGCCTGTCAGAAGGAACTGGCGCGCTGCTGGGCGAGCGGCGTACGATAGCCGCCAGCGCGAAACGGACGGCCTGGTCCCTTCTTTGCGGCTGATCAAACTCGGCGCATGATGCAAACTGCGGGCAATTACACGCAGCTTGCATCCCTGCTCAAGGCTCAGCCGAATCATCGTGAACTCTTCACAACTCAGGTGTTTGTAGGTTCCCATCGCAACACAATACCTCTCGGTAGGTGTTGCACTTCAGATTTGAGGTCGCCCAATTAAAATTATATAAGGCCTGTGTCGGTCTAAAAAATATGCCTCTAATATCTTGTAACAGCTTGCTAAATGTCGATAAATCTGAGTTTTAAGGGAATTTCTTTTTAAGAAAGGGGGCTCTCATTGGAAAATGAGTGGGTTACGCAACATGTGGATTGATCTTCGAGAAGTCGAGCTTGCCGGCGATCAGAAACAGCACGGTGCGCATGGTCGTGAGGTTGGTGTATCTGCGCGCCTTTCGCTTAGCGGCCTGGAAGAGTCCGTCGATGGCTTCCAGCAAGCCGTTGGTCTGACGGGTCTGGGTCCAGGCTACGATGCCGTCGACATGACTGCGGATCATGCGGGCGACGTCTTTCATCGGATCGACCTTCGAGCGCATGACGTTCGCGCACCACTGCTCGAGCATTTCGCTGACGACGTTGATGCTTGCGATCGAGAATCTCCCGAAGTTGCTCGCGATAGCGCCACGCGCGGGCGGTCCGCTTGGTCGTGACGTTCACGATCAAAGCATCGAGATCGGCGCGTCTACGACGGCCATGCCGAGTCGCTTACGCATCTCTTGCACCGGATCGCGCGGATCACATTGAACGTTGCCACGACACGGGCAAGTTGCTCGGACATGTCCTCACCGAGCATCGGCATCTCCGTGCCGCCTGCGAGACGGGTTCCTTGCTGCTCGCAGCCTTGTCCTTGCCGTCTTCGCATGCTGCATATCGACAGCGCCGCGCCCGGCCGTCAGATCCTCGAGCCGGGTTTCGAGGTTCTCGATCTGGCGATCAAGTTGCTCGGACTTGCGACCGAAGTGCATGCGTTTGAGTTTGTCGATTAGCGCCTTCTGACGTTTGATTTCCTGATCACGCGCAGCCAGCTCCTGCACCATTTTTTCGAACGATGCTTGTTGTTCTTCGAGCAATGCCTGCTGCTCGAGCACCAGGGCATGGAGCTCGGCAACGGTATCAGGAAGTGGCGCATGATCGGACATGCGCCGCATTTTACAAACATTTCGTTTTTATTACAAAAGTGCCAGCGCGACGCTGCGTCGAGGCTGCCGCCAATCGATACCATCGACAACTGAGCGCTCGTCAGATGGATCTTGCCATCGTCGTAAGCGACTCGGCATGGCCGTCATAGACGCCAGCAAAGATCGACGCCAAAGTGGTGTCCATCATTTTCGGAGTGATGGACACCACTTTGTTAGACACAGAGAAGCCGGGTAGTCGCAAAGGACGCCCGAACCATAGCCCTGAGTTCTGGCGTCGCATCGCAATCGCCGCGTGTGAGCCAGATGTTTTAGTCGCCAAACTTGCCCGCGATCATGGTCTGAATGCGAATCTGGCGTTCACCTGGCGGCACCGGTATCGTGCCGAGCAAATGGCGTCAGAGGCAACGCTGCTGCCATTGACGGTCGTGAGCGATATGAGGCCGGATGTCATCGCAGCGCTACCAATCAAATCGGAGATCGCGAAACCGGCCGTACCCGTTGGCACGATTGAAGTCTGGACCGGATGAGCGGTGGTCAAGGTCGACTGCGTTGCCGACCCCGATATGCTGCGAACCGTATTGCAGAGTCTGCGATCATGATCTTTTTGCCTACCGGTAACACGTATCTGGCTTGCGGCGGGCGTCACCGATAGGCGTTTCGGATTCCAGGGCCTGGCTACGAAAGTACAGACAGCGCTCGAAGAAAATCCGCTGGGTTTGTGGGCCACCTATTCATCTTCCGTGGGCGCCGCGGCGAGCTCGTCAAGATACTGTGGGGCCACTGATGACGGGCTCTGTCTGTTTGCAAAGCGATTGGAGCGAGGCCGATTTGTCTGGCCGCAGGCCGACGGTGGCAAGATCCATCTGATGATCGCTCAGCTGGCGATGTTGTAACTCGCGCGCAAGGCTTATAAACATGCGACGCATATCCGATCATGCGTCACTTCCTGATACCGTTGCCGAGCTCCATGCCCTGGTGCTCGAGCAGCAGGCATTGCTCGAAGAACAACAAGCCTCGTTCGAAAAAATGGTGCAGGAGCTGGCTGCGCGTAATCAGGAGATCAAATGCCTGAAGGCGCTAATCGACAAGCTCAAACGCATGCACTTCGGTCGCAAGCCAGAGCAACTCGATCGCCAGATCGAGAACCTCGGAACCCGGCTCGAGGTTCTGACGGCCGGGCGCGGCGCCTGTCGATGTGCAGCATGCGAAGATTGGCAAGGACAAGGCCGCGAGCAGCAAGGAATCCGTCCCGCGGGCACCACTGCTGCCGCATCTGCTGGGCGAAGAGATCGTGCTCGAACCCGATCCGGCGCAAGATGCTCTGCCCGAGCTGCGCCACATCGAACAGCCACCGATACCAGGCCTGCCGATTGAGTGCAGCATTGCCCATCCCAGCGCGCTCGCCGATATTGGTCGTGTTGAAGTTCGCGGATCATCAACCGCTGTATCGGCAAGCAGAGATCGCTGCGCGCGCCGGTGTGACGCTTGATCGTGCCAGCATGGGCCGCTGGATCGGCCAGATCGCCGTGCTTTGCAAACCGCTGATCGAAGCGATCCAGCGCTACGCGTTGCGTCCCGGCAAATTGCACACGGACGATACGCCGGTCGCCGTACTCGCGCCAGGCAACGGGAAGACCCTGACCGGTCGGTTCTGAGTCTATGCACGCGACGATCGCCGCTCGGGCTCGACTTCTCGTCGGACCGCAAAGGCTTCCATCCTCAAACTCGGCTCGCGGCATTCCACGGCATTCTGCAGGCGGATGCTTATGCCGGCTTCGATCAACTGTACGCGAGCGGCGATATTCATGAGGCAGCGTGCTGGGATCATGCCCGGCGCGAGCGCTACGGCATCGAAGCCGATATCCGGGGCAAGCCACTCGATGAGCGCCTGCGCGTACGACAGGAAAAGGCCAAGCTGCTGCTCGCCACATGCGAGGCAACGATCAGGGAGAAACTCGCGACGCTGTCGATCAAGTCTACGCTCGTCAAAGCAATCAACTACTCGTTGAATCGCTGAGCAGCGCTCGTGTTTTACTGCGAGGACGGCCTGGCCGAGATTAGCAACGCGCTTGCCGAGAACGCCCTACGCTGGGTCGCGCTCGGACGCAAGCTGGCTCCGGCACCGGAGGCGAGCGGGCTGCTGCAATGTACAGCCTGATCGGGACCGTGCAAGCTCAACGGCATCAATCCACGCGCCTATCTGGAATACGTCCTGACCCACATCGCTAATTACATCATCACCCGCATCGACAAGCTGCTGCCCTGGAACGTCGCGGGCAAGCTGAAGTCGGCCGCCATTCCTCCGTCCACTACCTGATTGCCGACTAGATCCAGATAAATGGCTATCTTGAAAAATGAGTGGGTTACGGGATATGTGGGTTGATCTTCGAGAAGTCGAGCTTGCCGGCGATCAGAAACAGCACAGTGCGCATGGGCGTAAGGTTGGTGTATCCGCGCGCCTTTCCTTTCGCTTGGCGGCCTGGAAGAGTCCGTTGATGGCTTCCAGGAAGTCGTTGGTCTGCCGCGTCTGGGTTTAGGCGACGGTGCCGTCGAAATGACTGCGGATCATGCGGGCGACGTCCTTCATCGGATTGACCTTCGAGCGCATGACGTTCGTGCACCACATGCTCGAGCATGTCGCTGACAACGTTGATCTGCTTGCGATCGAGAATCTCCCGAAGTTGCTCGCGATAGCGCCACGCGCGGGGCGGTCCGCTTGGTCGTGACGTTCACGATCAGGGCATCGAGATCGGCGCGTTGCGCGGCGGTCAGCCGGTCGCGACCCTTCAGCAGCGACCATCGCAATCCCTTTGAGTTCCGGATCGGTTCGCTGCTCGATTCGTCGCATTGGGTCCACGGCTTTCGGCGCATGAGCGACGACGTGGAACGTGTCGAAGGTGATGCGAGCATTCGGCAGGTTCGTCTCGACGCCTTTGATGAACACGGGCGACATGTCAATGCTGACCGACGTGATCTGCTCGGGCTCTACCCCATGCTCGCGCAGGCGCGCGACGAACGCTGCGATCATCGCGAGCATCCTTGCCTTTGGTCACGAACACGACTTTGCGTTCGAGTGCATCAGCCACGAGCGTCAGGTAGTGGTGTCCGCGCTGGTAGGATGTTTCGTCGCCGGAAATGCTCGTCATGTCGGACAGGTTGATCTGGGCGAGCGCGAGTTCGACATAGCGTTTGCAAATGGCGTGCACCCGATGCCAGGACTCGCCGACGGTGCGGGCGACTGCGGTAAACGACATCTGCTGGGCGAGCATCAGCACCATGGCCTCGAACAGCAGCGTGAAGCTCTTGAGCTTTGCCGGCCCACTCGGGCTCGACAAGCGCCACGTGGCCGTCAGATAGCTTGACGCGAGGCGTCCACACTTCGAGAAAGCAGTCGTGCTGGAAGAAGTTCAAGTGCCGGTAGCGCTTGACAACGGTGTCGTGCACGGGATGGCCGCCGGCGCATCTCTGGATGCGGGAAGCGACTGCCGGCAACGAAATCGATGTTGACCGTCAACCGCTTTGCAGACGCGTCGAACCCGATGCCGTTCACGAACCACGGATCGCTGATACCCAAAGCCGTCTCGAACAACTGGCTATGCATGACTACCGTCCCTCACGTGCAAATCAGGCAATTTTTTACCACCCACTCGAAATTCAACAGAGGCTCAAGTTCTGGGGGATTACGCCGAGCTACGCCTTCGTTGCCGAGCCGCAGACCAACGGCGTCGCCAAGCGTTTCAATCGGACCATGCAGGAGCAGGCTATCCACGGGCGTCTGTTCAAAAACGTTGAAGAAGTTCGTGCTGCCGGCGTCGCGTTCAAGGACCGATACAATCGCGAATGGCGTCTCGAAAAACTGGGCTTCAAGTTCCCCCTCGAAGCCCGTCAGGCAGCGCTCTTGCCACCTGATCACAACATCGTGTCTAAACAACCGGATCCGGTGCAGCCGACGCCGCCGTCACTTCGTTCGGCATGATCCTGAACCGCATCGACGCCCAGTGCCGTCTTTCCATGACCTATGACCAGGGACGGGAGATGGCCAGGCATGAGCAGCTCTGCGAGACCACCGGCATCAAGGTCTACTTCACTGATCCGCCGCATAGCCTTTTTGGCAGCGTGGGCGCAACAGAACACCAATGGGCTGCTGCGCCAGGACATACCCAAGGGTACGGATCTGGCCGTGTTCTCCCAAGCCGAGCTCGACGACATCGCCTGGCAGATGAACGCCCGCCCGCGCAAGAGCTTGGGCTGGAAAAGTGTCCGGCCGAACTGTTCATGTCCGAATCGTTCGATGTTCGTCAGCATCATCATGAAATCGTTGCCTTCGGGCGCAACCGGCTTCTGTTGCACTTCAACATTGAAACCGCCCATTCTAATTATATAGAAATATTCGAATATTCAGTCATTTAGGGCTTGGCTTTTGCCGTTTCAGCGTTTATCTTTCGTGTCCGTAATCATATGTCACAAAGGAAGGAACGGCCATGCAAGGCGACAAGAAAGTCATCGAGTTTCTCAACGCTCAATTGAAGAATGAATTGACCGCGATTAACCAGTATTTCCTGCATGCGCGCATGTATTGCCACTGGGGTCTCGAGAAGCTCGGCAAACACGAATACGACGAGTCGATTGGCGAGATGAAGCACGCCGACTGGCTGATCGAACGGATCTTCATGCTCGACGGCCTGCCCAACCTGCAGGACCTGCACAAGCTGCTGGTTGGCGAGGAAACCGAAGAGATCCTGAAGTGCGACCTGAAGCTGGAATATATCTCGCAGGACACCTGCAAGGACGCGATCGTCTACTGCGAGTCGGTGCGCGACTACGTCTCGCGCGAGCTGTTCCAGAAGATCCTCGACAACACCGAAGAACACATCGACTGGCTCGAGACGCAGATCGACCTGGTCGGCAAGATCGGCATCCAGAACTACCAACAGTCGATGATGAGCTCGCCGAGCTGAGCACGGCGTCGTAATATGGTGGATCATTATCCGCCAGCTTCACCCCATATGTCCAGCCCGTCCGACTTTGCGTCAGAAGAATCCACGGCCGCCGCACCGGTCGGCATCTTCGATTCCGGGCTGGGCGGTCTCTCGGTACTGCGCGCCCTACGCGCGCAGCTGCCTGAGGAGTCCTTCGTCTACGTTGCCGATTCGCGACATGCACCTTATGGCGAGCGCGACGACGCCTTCATCATCGAACGCACGCTGGCGATCGGCGAATGGCTGGCCGCGCGCGGCACCAAGGCGCTGGTGGTGGCCTGCAACACCGCCACCGCGCAGTCGATCGCGGTGGTGCGCGAGAAACTTGCGATTCCGCTTGTGGGCGTCGAGCCCGGCATCAAGCCGGCCACGCTCGCCTCGCGCAGCCGCGTGGCCGGCGTGCTAGCGACCGCCGCGACGCTGCGTAGCGCGCGCTTTGAATCGCTGATCGAACGCTACGCGGCCGACTGCCGCTTCCTGCGCCAGCCCGGCCATGGGCTAGTGGAGACAATCGAGCGCGGCGATACCAGCTCGCCCGCGCTGCGCGCCCTGCTCGCCGGCTATCTCGAGCCGATGCTGGCCGCCGGTGCCGACACGCTGGTGCTCGGCTGCACCCACTACCCCTTCCTCGACATGACGATCCGCGAACTGACGCAAGCCCGTCTGACCCTCATTGATACCAGCGAAGCGATCGCGCGACAGCTCGCGCGCGTGCTCGACGAACACGGCCTGCACGTGCCGACCGGCACCGCGGCCCGGCCGCCACACCTGTATTCGACCGACGACGGCAGCCGCCTGCAGGCGCTTGCGGCCGCCCTGCTGGGCGGCGGTTTTAAGGTTGAAGTGCAACAGAAGCCCGTTGCGCCCGAATGGCATCTCCCAAGGCAATGATTTCATGATGGTGCTGACGAACATCGAACGATTCGGGCATGAACAGTTCGGCCGGCCACGTCCAGCCCAAATTCTTGCGCTGGCGGGCGTTTATCTGCCAGGCGATGTCGTTGAGTTTGGCCTGGGAGAACACGGCCAGATCCGTACCCTTGGGCATGTCCTGGCGCAGCAGCTCGTTGGTGTTCTTGTTGCGCTCGCGCTGCCAAAGGCTATGCGGATCAGCGAAGTAGACCTTGATGCCGGTAGTCTCGCAGAGCTGCTCATGCCTGGCCATCTTCCAGTCCCTGATCATAGGTCATGGAAAGACGGCGCTGGGCGTCGATGCGGTTCAGGATCATGTCGAACGAAGTGACGGCGGCGTCGGCAGTGGTATTCTCCATCTTGCCGAGAGTGGCGTGCAGCGAGGTGCACTCGAACAGCGTCGCGGCCGAAGACGCATTACGCGCGCCATTGATCAGGTCGCCTTCCCAGTGCCTATGCACGATCCGCTCGTCGATCTCAGCCCGGCGATCGTGGATGCTGCCCCGGCGGTCTTCGCCCCGCGCCCGGGGTCGCCGGCGCTTGCGGGCCTGTCGCAGACAGGCGATCAGTTCCGCTCGCAACTGGGCCGCGCGGCAGGGCGTACAACGCGGTGTAGATGGTTTCGTGACTGGCCAGCAGGGTCGGTTCATCGGGGATCATGTTTCGCAGTATGCTCGCGATCTGTTCGGGAGAGTGCCGCTCACGCAGCAACCGCTCGACCGTCGCCCGCAGCGGACCGTCGCCCGCAGCGGCCCTTGTGAGTCGAGGCGGGTGGATTGTTGCGCCGGGCCTGTCAGAAGGAACTGGCGCGCTGCTGGGCGAGCGGCGCACGATAGCCGCCAGCGAGCAACGGACGGCCCGGTCCCCTGCTTCGCGGCCGGTTCCGGTGCGCGCCAGCCGTTACGGCGCAATCCGCGGCTGATCGAACTCGGCGCGTGCTGCAAGCAGCGGGCAATTGCCCGCTGCTTGCAGCCCTGCTCAAAGCTCAGCCGGATCATCGTGCGCTCTTCGCAACACAATACCTCTGGCTCCCTTGAAATTTAAGGCAATGCTGATCAAGTGTCTGCATTCGTGACGTCGTCAAGCCTGCGAAGCGAATCGATCATGAACGAAGTTGTCCTGGTTTGTTGTCGGTCGTCCTGGGTGCCATTCA
>JAYFSB010000048.1:0-8530 GCA_040946865.1 Burkholderia sp. | reverse complement strand
AGCGAGAACCAGGCCTGGGGCCCGCCGATCATCTGAATGGCACCCAGGACGACCGACAACAAACCAGGACAACTTCGCTCATGATCGATTCGCTTCGCAGGCTTGACGACATCACGAATGCAGACACTTGATCAGCATTGCCTTAACAGTTTGCTATTCTCGTCGGGGCCGTCCTCGGAATGGCCGCCGCCGGGCGATGCGGCCTTGATGAGATTGATTCATCAGTTCGAATTCAGTTCGAGATACGAGAGACGATGTCCACACAACGAGTGAAGCGGGTAGTCGGTAACTGGAAGATGCACGGCTGTCTCGACAGCAATCGCGCGCTGCTCAACGAAGTGCTCGAGGGCGCGAAGGACGTGCAGGCCGGTGTCGAGATCGGGGTGTGTGTGCCGTTCCCGTATCTGGCCCAGGCGGGCGAGCTGCTGCCGGGCAGCCGCGTCGCGGCGGGTTCGCAGGACGTGTCAGCGCATGAGCAGGGTGCCTACACGGGCGAGGTCGCGGCGGCGATGATCGTCGAGTTCGGCGCGAAGTATACGCTCGTCGGCCATTCGGAGCGTCGTACCTATCACGGCGAATCGAGCGACCTGGTTGCCGTGAAGGCGCAGCGCGCGCTGGCGGCCGGCCTGACGCCGATCGTCTGCGTCGGCGAGACGCTGGCCGAGCGCGAGTCGGAGGCGACCGAGCAGGTGGTCGGCGTGCAGCTCGACGCGGTGCTCGCGCTGCTGTCGGCCGAGGAGGCGGCGCGCATCGTGGTGACCTACGAACCGGTCTGGGCGATCGGTACCGGCAAGAGCGCGAGCTCGGAGCAGGCACAGCAGATGCATGCCTTCCTGCGGTCGCGACTGGCCGCTAAGGGTGTCGAGCAGGTGTCGGTGCTGTACGGCGGCAGCTTGAAGCCAGACAATTCGACCGAACTGTTCGGCCAGCCGGACATCGACGGCGGCCTGATCGGCGGCGCGTCGCTCAAGAGCAATGATTTCCTGGCGATCTGCCGCACGGCGAAGTAAACGCGCGGCCGGAGCCGTCGGTTTATGAATCTGGGGCCGCGCGAGAGGCGCGAAGCGCCACACAATTCGGGTGAATGAGATGTCTTTTCTGAAAGTTTTGATTATCGTGGTACAGATCCTGTCTGCGCTTGGCGTGATCGGCCTGGTGCTGCTCCAGCACGGCAAGGGCGCTGACATGGGCGCGGCCTTCGGCAGCGGCGCGTCGGGCAGCCTGTTTGGTGCCACCGGCTCGGCGAACTTCCTGTCGCGTACCACAGCGATTCTCGCAACAATATTTTTCATCGCCACCCTGGCGCTGACCTACCTCGGCTCCTACAAGTCGGCACCGTCGATCGGCCTGCTGGATACGGCGAGTGCGCCGGCTTCGGCTGCCTCGGGCTCGAGCCAGGATGTCCCGAAATAAAAATTCAAGAAAGCACTGGCGACCTCAAATCTGAAGTGCAACACCTACCGAGAGGCATTGTGTTGCGATGGGAACTACAAACACCTGAGTTGTGAAGAGCGCACGATGATCCAGCTGAGCCTTGAGCAGGGATGCAAGCTGCGGGCAATTGCCCGCAGCTTGCATCATGCGCCGAGTTTGATCAGCCGCAAAGAAGGGACCAGGCCGCCCATTGCGCGCTGGCGGCTATCATGCGCCGCTGGCCCAGCAGCGCGCCAGTTGCCTGACAGATCCCGCGGCGCAACAATCCCGCCCGACTGGATCCGCAGGGGCCGCTGTGGGCGACGGTCGAGCGGTTGCTGCGTGAGCGGCACTTTCCCAGACAGATCGTGGGCATACTGAGAAACATGAACCCCGATGAGTCGACCCTGCTGGCCAGTCACGAAACGATCTACACTGCGTTGTACGCCCTGCCGTGCGGCCAGTCGCGAGCGGAAACTGATCGCCTCTGTCTGCGACAGGCCAGCAAGCGTCGGCGGCCCCGGGCGCAGGGTGAAGACCGCCGGGGCAGCATCCCGGACAGGGTCAGTATCCACGGTCGTCCGGCCGAGATCGACGAGCGGATCGTGCCGGGGCACTGGGAAGGCGACCTGATCAAGGACGCGCATAATGCGTCTTCGGTCGCGACGCTGGTCGAGCGCACCTCGCTGTTCGTCACCCTGGGCAAAATGGAAAATGCCACTGCCGACGCCGCCGTTACTTCGTGCGGCATGATCCTGAACCGCATCGACGCCCAGCGCCGTCTTTCCATGACCTATGATCAGGGACGGGAGATGGCCAGGCATGAGCAGCCCTGCGAGACCACCGGCATCAAGGTCTACTTCGCTGATCCGCATAGCCCTTTGGCAGCATGGGCGCAACGAGAACACCAACGGGCTGCTGCGCCACCAGTACATGCCCCAGGGTACGGATCTGGTCGTGTTCTCCCAGGCCGAACTCGACGACATCGCCTGGCAGATGAACGTCCGCACGCGCAAGAGCTTGGACTGGACGTGTCCGGCCGAACTGTTCATGCCCGAATCGTTCGATGTTCGTCAGCATCATCATGAAATCGTTGCCTTCGGGCGCAACGGACTTCTATTGCACTTCAACCTTGAAACCGCCTTTCCTTCAGACTGATTTCAGCGATTCCGTCATGAGCCTCCATCCCTTACACCGTCCGCGCAGAATGCGCCGCGACAACTTCTCGCGTCGCCTGATGCGCGAAAACCTCCTCAGCACCAACGGCCTGATCCTGCCCGTGTTCGTCATCGAGGGCAGCAACGTGCGCCAGGCAGTACCGTCGATGCCCGGCGTCGAGCGCGTCTCGGTCGACCTGCTGATGGGAGTCGCCGAGCAGTGTGTCGCGCTCGGCGTGCCGGTACTGTCGCTGTTCCCGGCGATCGAACCCTCGCTGAAGACGCCCGATGGCCGCGAGGCTACCAATCCAGAGGGCCTGATCCCGCGCGCGGTGCGCGAGCTGAAGAAGCATTTCCCTGATCTCGGCGTGCTGACCGACGTCGCGCTCGATCCGTACACGAGCCACGGCCAGGACGGAGTGCTCGACGAGAACGGCTACGTGATCAACGACGTGACCCTCGGGATCCTAAGCGAGCAGGCGCGGACGCAGGCCGAGGCCGGCGTCGACATCGTCGCTCCGTCCGACATGATGGACGGTCGGATCGGTACGATCCGCGAGATGCTCGAGAGCGAGGGCCGCATCCACACGCGCATCATGGCTTACTCGGCCAAGTACGCGTCGGCGTTCTACGGCCCGTTCCGCGATGCGGTCGGCTCGGCCTCGAACCTCGGCAAGGGCAGCAACAAGATGACCTATCAGATGGACCCGTCGAATTCCGATGAGGCCCTGCGCGAAGTCCGCCTCGACATCGAGGAGGGTGCCGACATGGTGATGGTCAAGCCCGGTATGCCGTATCTCGATATCGTGCGTCGCGTGAAA
Source organism: Burkholderia sp. (assembly GCA_040946865.1). Classification (GTDB taxonomy): domain Bacteria; phylum Pseudomonadota; class Gammaproteobacteria; order Burkholderiales; family Burkholderiaceae; genus Burkholderia. The sequence goes on along the minus strand of JAYFSB010000048.1, from coordinate 5,139 downwards.
GACGAGTTCCACTTCCCGACCTATGTCTACCAGGTCAGCGGCGAATACGCTATGCTGAAGGCCGCCGCGCAGAACGGCTGGTTCGATCACGACAAGGTGGTGCTCGAGTCGCTGCTCGCCTTCGAGCGCGCCGGTGCGGATGGCGTGCTGACCTATTTCGCGCTCGACGCGGCGCGCCTGCTGCGCGATCAGAAGTAGGTTGCGGCGGTAAGCGGGTCGGTTGGGCCAGTCCCCTTTCGCGCACGCGTGAGGCATGATGGTGATGGCGTGTGGTAGTCCGGGTAGATCTGGATAGATCGTGTCCACGATCTATCCAGATCTACCTGGTTGCGGGCGTAGGCGAGGTGGCCGAGTTTAACTTGTTTGTCGGCCACGTTCCAGGGCAGCAGTTCGTCGATGCGCGAAATTTTGTGAGATTCTCTTGAAATTTGAGTGGGTTAGGCGATATGTGGGTTGATCTTCGAGAGGTCGAGCTTGCCGGCGATCAGAAACAGCACGGTGCGCATGGTCGTGAGGTTGGTGTATCCGCGCGCCTTTCGCTTGGCGGCCTTGAAGAGTCCGTTGATGGCTTCCAGGAAGCCGTTGGTTTGACGCGTCTGGGTCCAGGCGACGAGATGCCGTTGACATGACTGCGGATCATGCGGGCGACGTCCTTCATCGGATCGATCTCCGAGCGCATGACGTTCGTGCACCACTGCTCGCGCATTTCGCTGACGACGTTAATCTGCTTGCGATCAAGAATCTCCCGAAGTTGCTCGCGATAGCGCCACGCGCGTGCGGTCCGCTTGGTCGTGACGTTCACGATTAGGGCATCGAGATCGGTGCGTTGCGCGGCGGTCAGCCGGTCGCGATCCTTCAGCAGCGGCCATCGCAATCCCTTGAGTTCCGGATCGGTTCGCCGCATTGGGTCCACGGCTTTCGACGCATGAGCGACGACCTAGAACTGTCGAAGGTGATGCGAGCATTCGGCAGGTTCGTCTCGACGCCTTTGATGAATGCTTCGATCGTCGCAGCATCCATGCCTTCGGTCACAAACACGACTTTGCGTTCGAGCGCATCAGCCACGAGCGTCAGGTAGTGGTGTCCGCGCTGGTAGGACGTTTCGTCGACGGCAATGCTCGTCATGTCCGACAGGTCGATCTCGGCGAGCACGAGTTCGACATAGCGTTTGCAAATGGCGTTCACCCGATGTCAGGACTCGCCGACGGTACGGGCGACTGCGGTGAACGACATCTGCTGGGCGAGCATCAGCACCATGGCCTCGAACAGCAGCGTAAAGCCCTTGAGCTTGCCGGCCCACTCGGGCTCGACGAGCGCCACGCGGCCGTCAGGCAGCTTGATGTGAGGCGTGCGTACTTCGAGAAAGCAGTCGTGTCGGAAGAAGTTCAAGTGCCGGCAGCGCTTGACAACGGTATTGTGCACCGGATGGCCGCCGGTGATTTCTGGATGCGGGAAGCGACTGCCAGCAACGAAATCGATGTTGACCGTCAACCGCCTCGCAGCCGCGTCGAAATCGATGCCGTTCACGAACCACGGATCGCTGATACCCAAGGCCGTCTCGAACAACTTGCTATGCATGATTACCGTCGCTCACGTGCAAATCGGGCAATTTACCACCCACTCGAAATTCAACAAAAGCACTTTTCATGGTGGCCGGTTCCGGCTCCAGCTGGGTTCGCTGGTTGTGCTTCTGACACGCAACGTTCCCAGCTAAACCACCACCGCCTTCTCAAAATTCCGTCTGCCCCGCTGTACACCACTTGCGGCAATAACTCGTTCAGCGACATGGTGGCCGGCTCAAAAGTGAGCCTGAATCTGTACTCGCTGATCGAGACGTGCAAGGCGAACAACGTCGACGTCTATCAGTACCTCATCGACCTGTTCAAGGCGCTGCCGCTTGCGCAAACGGTCGACGACTACGAAGTCGCTGCTGACTTGCAAGCTTGGCAAGCCCGTCTGCAAACTGAAGACCTGATCGTTAGCCGATCGGCCGTCGCGGCGCAAGGGGGCACGGATTGCTTGCAGGCTTCGAGGATGCCGCCGATGGTTGTCATGGGCCTGCTCGCTGCCGCGAGAGGAGTGGACGGGCAGCGGGAATCACGACTATAGCTCTATTGAGCGGTAATTCCAGTAGGAATTGACTAATGGGAGGCGAGGGACGTTGGCGGGGGCGATGGCCGGTAATCGATGCACCGGCCATCATGTCGACTCGGGCGCTCGGGCCGCCGCGCGAGCCTTGCCAGTCGGAAAGTCGATCGAGACCTCCAGGCCCGGCTCCGGCGCGCGGTTGCGCAGCTTCAGCGTGCCGCGGTAGCGGCACACGATGCGCAGCACGATCGCCATCCCGAGCCCGGTGCCGTCGGCCTTGCTGCGCGCGGCATCGACGCGGTAGAACGGCCGCATCACCAGCGGCAGCTGGTCGTCGGGGATGCCCAGGCCCTCGTCACGCACGATCACCTCGATGCGCGCATGCGAGGCGCGCGTCTCAACGGTGATGCGTGCGATGCCGTCACCGTGGCTCAGGCCGTACTTGCGCGAGTTCTCGACCAGGTTGCCGATCACGCGGCGCATGTCGGTCTCGTCGGCCTCGATCACGGCGGCCGGCGTGAGCACGGTGCGGATCTGTACGCCTTCCTCGTTGGCCAAGCGTGCGGCTACGTCGTGCGCGACCAGCGAGAGATCCACCGGCCCGAGCGAACGCGGCTGCATCGGCCGCGCATAGTCAATAAAGGCGGCGATGATGCGATCCATCTGCTCGATGTCGTCGACCATCGCGTCTTTGGTGGCTTGGTCCGACGGGCTTATCTCGGTTTCCAGGCGCAGCCGCGCCAGCGGCGTGCGCAGGTCGTGCGAGATGCCGGCCAGCATCAGCGCGCGATCGGTGTCGAGCTGCTCGAGATCGCGTACCATCTGGTTAAAGCTGCGATTGGTTTCGGCGGCCACGCCCATGCCGCGCTCGGGCAACGGTTCGGGCATCTGCCCGGCACCCACCTTGCGCGCGGCCAGCGCGAGCCGCGAGAAGGGCTGGTTCACCAGGCTAGTGATGAAGGCCGAGCCGAGCAGCGACAGCGCCAGCGCGAACAGGCCCCAGCCGGCCCATTGCAGGCCCGTGACGGTGTCGAGCTGGTCGCGGTCGAGGGCGACCCAGTAGTCGTCGTCGTCGATCTTGAAGCTGATCCAGACGCCGGGGATGTCGTTGACCAACTGCGCGATCACGGTATCGTCGCCGAGACGACTGCGGATATCGTGCTCGATCAGGCGATTGAGCGACTTATCGGGCTGGAGTTTGAATTTGTCGGTGGTTTCCCGTGGGTAGACGCGCACGCCCTCGTTGCTCTCCAGGTCCTGGAGCAGCGCGCGGCGCAGGTCCGGATCCGAATAGAGCAGGGCGATGCGCGTGAGCTTGACCACCGCGACCAACTGCAGTGCCACGCGCTGCGCGCGCGGCTCGCGCTCGATCACGCGGAAGCTCTGGAACCACGCGGCGAGGCTGACCGCGATCAATAGCGCGATCAGCAGGAAGGTGCGCCAGAACAGCCCGCCGAATACGAGCGTCAGGAAGGGCCGGTCAATGCGCATAGGGCGGACTGTCCAAGCAGGCGGGGGGGCCCCGCGCGCCGGGACCACACTCAGGCGGTGCCGTCAGGGATGAATACGTAGCCGAGGCCCCAGACGGTCTGGATGAAGCGCGGGCTGCCAGGATCGGGCTCGATCAGCTTGCGCAGGCGCGAGATCTGCACGTCAAGGCTGCGGTCGAACACTTCATATTCACGGCCGCGCGCAAGTTCCATCAGCTTCTCGCGCGACAGAGGCTGGCGCGGATGACGCGCGAAAACCTTGAGCACCGAAAATTCGCCGGTGGTCAGCGGAATCTCCTGGCCGGACTTGGTCAGCGTACGGGTGGCCAGGTTCAGCGAGAACTCGCCGAATTCGAATACTTCGGTGGTTTCCGAGGGGGCACCAGGCAGCTCGGCCGGTGCCTGGCGGCGCAGCACCGCGTGGATGCGCGCGACCAGCTCGCGCGGATTGAAGGGCTTGGGCAGATAATCGTCGGCACCCATCTCGAGACCGACAATGCGATCTACGTCCTCGCCCTTGGCCGTCAGCATGATGATCGGCGTGCCATCATTGCTGCCGCGCAGGCGGCGGCAGATCGACAGGCCGTCCTCGCCGGGCAGCATCAGGTCGAGCACCAGCAGGTCGAAACGCTCGCGTACCCAGAGCTTGTTCATTGTCGTCGCATTTTCGGCGACATATACGTTGAAGCCCTGCTCGCCGAGGTAGCGGCGCAGCAAGTCGCGCAAGCGAGGATCGTCGTCGACGACGAGGATTTTCGAGGGATTTTGGATTTCCATGGACGGCATCTTATCGCGATTAACGTAAGCGCGAATTTCTCCGCACGTAGCCGACTGAATTGAATTACACCATTATTGCGGACGCAATAATGGACCCAGATTACTTTCCTTGTCTACCTCTGAAAGTTCTTCGAGTCGGAGCGGACGGTAAACGAACGTAGCCTCTGTTGAATTTCGAGTGGGTGATAAATTGCCCGATTTGCACGTGAGCGATGGTAATCATGCATAGCAAGTTGTTCGAGACGGCTTTGGGTATCAGCGATCCATGGTTCATGAACGGCATCGATTTCGACGCGGCTGCGAAGCGATTGACGGTCAACATCGATTTCGTTGCCGGCAGTCGCTTCCTGATTCCAGAGATCGCCGGCGGCCATCCCGTGCACGACACCGTTGTCAAGCGCTACCGGCACTTGAACTTCTTCCAGCACGACTGTTTGCTCGAAGTGCGCGCGCCTCTCGTATCAAGCTGCCTGACGGCCGCGTGGCGCTCGCCGAGATCGACCTGTCTGACAGGACGAGCATTGCCATCGACGAAACGTCCTCTATAAGCGCGGACACAACTACCTGACGCTCGTGGCTGATGTGGAAATGACTCGGCACAAGGCCGGTCCCCTATTTGCATGCGCGTGAGGCAAGATGATGAGCACATGGAATTCGTATGGATCACGTGAGATCGCGGCCACGATCAGTGACACGATTTATCTGGATTTATGGCAATGCTGATCAAGTGTCTGCATTCGCGATGTCGTCAAGCCTGCGTAGCGAATCGATCATGAACGAAGTT
>JAYFSB010000047.1:0-8549 GCA_040946865.1 Burkholderia sp. | reverse complement strand
TGCCTGCTGCTCGAGCACCAAGGCATGGAGCTCGGCAACGGTATCAGGAAGTGGCGCATGATCGGACATGCGTCGCATGTTTATAAGCCTTGCGCGCGGGTTACACGCGCGGGTTACAACATCGCCAGCGCGACGGTGCGCCGAGACTGTCGCCAATCGATGCCCTCGAGCAACATCGACAGCTGAGCTCTCGTCAGATGGATCTTGACACCGTCGGCCTGCGCCCAGACAAAAACCGACCTCGCTCCCATCGCTTTGCAAGCAGCCAGAGCCTGTCATCAGTGGCTCACAGCAGCTTGACGAGATCGGCCGGTATCCACGGAAGATGAATAGGTGGCCACCCAGCGGATTTTCTTCAGGCGCTGCCTGTATTCAGGCGCTGCCTATACTTTCGCAGCCAGTCCCTGGAATCCGAAACGCATATCGGTGACGCCCGCCACGAGCCAGATACGTGTACCGGTAGGCAAAGAAATCATGATCGCAGGTTCTCCAATACGGTTCGCAGCATATCGGGGTCGCCAACGCCGTCGGCCTTGACCACCGCTCATCCGGTCCAGACTTCAATCGTGCCAACGGGTATGGCCGGTTTCGCGATCTCCGGTTTGATTGGTGGCGCTACGATGACCGCCGGCCTCATATCGCTCACGACCGTCACTGGCAGCAGCGTTACCTCTGACGCCCTTTGCTCGGCACGATACCGGTGCCGCCAGGTGAACGCCAGATTCGCATTCGGACCATGCTCGCGAGCCAGTTTGGCGACTGAAACACCTGGCTCGTACGCGGCGATTGCTATGCGACGCCGGAACTCAGGACTATAGTTCGGGCGTCCTTTGCGACTACCCGGCTTCTCTGTGTCTAACAAAGTGGTGTTCATTGCTTCGAAAATGATGGACACTACTTTGGCGTCAATCTTTGCTGTCGTCTATGACGGCCATGCCGAGTCGCTTACCGAAGGTGCGCGGCGGCAAGCTACAATCGACGGGGACGGGCCCCAACTGCCTCCGAAGCCCAAGTCCGTGAATCCACGACTCGATACGCTCCAGCCCTAACCCGTTTGAAAAGCTCCGTACGCTGTTCAAAGACGTCAAGCCGGTCGCCGCGCACGCCCCCGCTCAGCTTCTGCATCGGCGAGCTCAAGCATGCAACGCTGGCGCTGATCCGTAACGGGGTGGTGGCCCCGCGCTCGACGGCCTGGCCTCGTACCCGGTCACGGCGGGCTCGGACGCGCTGCGTGCGGCGATCGCGCACTGGGTCGAGTGCCGCTAACGGCATCGATTCCGTCGATGCCGTTAGCCAGGTGCTGCCCGTCTCGCGCGGACGGCAGGCCAGCGATCGTACTCTGTCTGAATCCGTTCTATCAAATCTACGAGGGCCGGCCCTCCTAGCTGGCACCGAGCCGGTGTTCGTCAACGGCGCTCCGGCGCGCAATTTCGCGCCAGATTACTCGAGCATGCCCGACGAGGTCTGGGCTCGCACTCAGCTGCTGTTCGTCTGCTCGCCGGGCAACCCGACTGGCACGAGCTGTTCGCGCTGTCGGACCGCCACGGCTTCGTGATCGCCTCCGACGAATGCATTCGGAATCTATTTCGACGAAGCCGCGCCGCCGCTGGGCGGCTTCGAGCGGCTGATGATGCTGTCGAGCCTGTCCAAGCGCTCCAACGTGTCAGGCATGCGCGCTCGGGCTTCGTGGCCGGCGACAAGGCGCACGTGCGCGAGAACCGCGCGCTCTATGCGCAGAAGTTCGGGGCCATCACGCCGATGCTGGCCGAGGTGCTCGACGTCGCGCCGCCCGACGCGGCCTTCTATCTGTGGGTCAACGTGGCAAGCACCGGCCTGTCGAATACCGAGTTCGCCCGGCGTTTCTACGACGACTATAATGCGGCGGTTCTGCCCGGCTCCTATCTCGTGCTCGCGCGCGACGCTCACGGCACGAATCCGAGCCGCGATTCCGTGCGGATCGCGCTCGTCGCCGAAAGTGCCGAATGCCTCGATGGTACCCGGCGCATCGTCGACTTCTGCCGCAGCCTCACCCGCTGAACTCGCTCCCGTATTGACCGTCTTGATCCCTCTTCTAACTTCCAGCGAAGCAACCAACATGTCGCAACAACTTCAGCAAATTATCGATACCACCTGGGAAAACCGTGCCGAGCTCTCGCCTAAGGCCGCGCCCGCCGAGGTCAGCGATGCCGTCGCGCACGCCATCGAGCAGCTTGACAAAGGTTCGCTGCGCGTCGCCGAGAAGCAGAACGGCAAATGGATCGTGCACCAGTGGCTGAAGAAGGCCGTGCTGCTGTCGTTTTGCCTGGAAGACAACGCGCCGATAGCCGCCGGCGGCTACTCGCAGTTCTTCGACAAGGTGCCCTCGAAGTTCGCCAACTACACGGCCGAGAATTTCGCCGCCGGCGGCTTCCGCGTGGTGCCGCCGGCCATCGCGCGCCGCGGCTCCTTCATCGCCAAGAACGTAGTGCTGATGCCGTCGTACACCAATATCGGTGCCTATGTCGACGAAGGCACCATGGTCGACACCTGGGCCACCGTCGGTTCCTGCGCGCAGATCGGCAAGAACGTGCACCTGTCGGGCGGCGTCGGCATCGGCGGCGTGCTCGAGCCGCTGCAGGCCAACCCGGTCATCATCGAAGATAACTGCTTCATCGGCGCGCGCTCGGAAGTGGTGGAAGGCGTGATCGTCGAGGAAAACTCGGTGATCTCGATGGGCGTCTACCTCGGCCAGAGCACCAAGATCTACAATCGCGAGACGGGCGAGATCAGCTACGGCTGCATCCCCGCCGGCTCGGTGGTAGTGGCCGGCAACCTGCCCTCGAAGGACGGCTCGCACAGCCTGTACTGCGCGGTGATCGTCAAGAAGGTCGACGCCAAGACGCGCGCCAAGGTCAGCCTGAACGAACTGCTGCGAGGCGACTGATGACGAGCACGGCGTCGCGTTCGACTTCCACGACTTCAAGAAGGCGGGCCTGACCGCTGCCATCGTGAAGGTCTGTCTGAAGGACGTGCCGCTCGAGACGCTCGTCAACTGCCGCGGCCCACCTGGCGCGCCCTGTCCAACGAGGTCAAGATGAGCATCGAGACCGAAGCCGGCGCGATCGCGCTGATGCTGGACAAGCCCTCGGTGATCAAGCGGCCGGGTGGTGAAGGTCAACGGCCGCATGAAGGCGGTCGGCTTGGTCTCCGACCAGTGCGCCGCGCTTTTCGCCACTTGAGGCACGCCTCACGAAGCACCTGGCGCGCTGGCCATGTGGCTTGCACGCCTCGACCTGCCGGCCGTCGCGCCGGCATTTTTCATCGAAAGTAGTCCGAACTATGCCCGCCACCCTAGCCCTTACCGAACAGTTGATCGCGTGCCCGTCCGTGACACCCGACGATCAACACTGCCAGCAGATCATGATCGAGCACCTCGCGGCGATCGGCTTCGAGTACGAGACCATCGCCTCACACGGAGTGACCAACCTGTGGGCCGTCAAGCGCGGCACCGACGGCCGCGACGGCAAGCTGCTCGCGTTCGCGGGCCATACCGACGTGGTGCCGGCCGACCCGCTGGAGCAATGGACCTCGCCGCCCTTCATCTCCACTCATCGCGACGGCAAGCTGTACGGCCGCGGCGCGGCCGACATGAAGACCTCGCTGGCCGGCTTCGTGGTGGCCAGCGAAGAATTCGTGGCCACGCATCCGCAGCACCGCGGCTCGATCGCGATGTTGATCACCAGCGACGAGGAAGGTCCTGCCACCGACGGCACCGTCAAGGTGGTGGAGGCGCTCAGCGAACGCGGCGAACGCCTCGACTACTGCATCGTCGGCGAGCCGACCTCCTCGGCCACGCTCGGCGACATGATCAAGAACGGCCGGCGCGGCTCGATGTCGGGCGAACTGATCGTCAGGGGCGTGCAGGGGCACATCGCCTACCCGCACCTCGCCAGGAACCCGATCCATCTGCTCGCGCCGGCGCTGGCCGAACTCGCGGCCGAGCGCTGGGACGAGGGCAACGAATACTTCCCGCCCACTACCTGGCAAGTCTCGAACTTGCACGGCGGCACCGGGGCGACCAACGTGATCCCGGGCCACGTCACCCTGCTGTTCAACTTCCGCTTCTCGACCGCCAGCACGGTGGAAGGCCTGCAGGCGCGTGTCCACGCGATCCTTGACAGGCACGGCTTCAACTACGAGCTGAAGTGGTCAATCAGCGGCATGCCGTTCCTGACGCCGCGCGGCGACCTCTCAATCGCGCTGGCGCAGGCGATCCGCGACGAGACCGGCGTCGGCACCGAGCTATCGACCACCGGCGGCACCTCGGACGGCCGCTTCATCGCGCGGATTTGCCCGCAGGTAATCGAGTTCGGGCCCCCCAACACCTCGATCCACAAGATCGACGAGCATGTCGAGCTGCGCTTCATCGATCCGCTGAAGAACGTCTACCGCCGCGTGCTCGAACAACTGATCACCTGATGGAGGCCGCCATGACCACCCCTGCCACGCCCGCCGCCACCTTCGGCACCCTCCGCGACCTGATCCGCTACGGCGTCTCGCGCTTTTCCGCCGCCGGGCTGACGTTCGGCCACGGCTCGGAGAACGCCTACGACGAGACCGTCTACCTGGTACTGCACACGCTGCACCTGCCGCTCGACACACTCAAGCCCTTCCTCGACGCGCGCCTGCTGCCCGAGGAGATCGAGGCGGTGCTCGCCCAGTTCGAGCGGCGCGTCGAGGAGCGCCTGCCGGCCGCCTACCTGACCAACGAGGCCTGGATGCATGGCCATCGCTTCTACGTCGACGAACGTGTGATCGTGCCGCGCTCCTTCATCGGCGAGCTGCTCGACGATGGCCTGCAACCCTACGTGGCCGACCCGGAACAGGTAGGCGCAGTGCTCGAGCTGTGCACCGGATCGGGCTGCCTGGCGGTGCTCGCGGCCGAGGCCTTCCCACATGCCAAGATTGACGCGGTGGACCTGTCGGAAGACGCGCTGGAAGTCGCCGAGCTTAATATCAGCGACTACAGGCTCAACCATCGTATCGCGCTGCATCACGGCGATCTCTACGCGCCGTTGCCGACCGAGCGGCTAGTCGATCCGGAGCTGCGCTATGACGTGATCCTGAGCAATCCACCCTACGTGAACGCTGACTCGATGGCCGTGCTGCCCGACGAATACCGCCACGAACCCGAGATGGCGTTGGCCGGCGGCTGCGACGGCATGGACATCGTGCGCCGTATCCTACGCGAGGCGAAGAAGTGGCTCAAGGAGGACGGCGTGCTGGTGGTGGAGATTGGCAACGAGCGCCACAACGTCGAGGCGGCCTTCGACGGCCTCGACCTGATATGGCTGCCGACCAGCGCCGGCGACGACTGCGTGTTCCTGATCCACGCGGCCTGAACCTCACGCGGGGCTGCTCGGGCCGGTTGCTAAGATGCGTCAGGTGGCAAACCCGCCGCCACGTACCATCCAGAATTCCAAGCACCGATGCAACTCGACTGGCTCCATCTCGGCACCCTCATCGCGATCGCCCACATCCTCGGGGTGATCGCAGCCTGCCATGCGATCCTCAACACCCGCACCTCGCAGGGCGCGATCGCCTGGGCGGTCTCGCTGACCGCGATGCCCTACCTGACGCTGATCCCCTACCTGTTCCTCGGCCGCAGCAAGTTCTCGGGCTATGTCGACGCGCGCCGCAGCGAGACGGCCGCGCTGCGCACACATTCGCGCCCCTCGAGCTGGAACACGCACGGCAGCTCGCTGGGCGTGCCGGCCGACGCGCTGGGTTTGGCACCGGTGCGCGCGCTCACCCACCTGGGCGGGATGCCCTTTGTGGGCGGCAACGCAGTACGGCTGTTGGTGAACGGCGAGGCGACCTTCGCGGCGATCCTCGGCGCGATCGAGGCCGCGCGCCACTGCGTGATCGTGCAATTCTTCATCGTGCGCGACGACACGCTCGGCGACATGCTGCGCGACGCAATGATCGCCTGCGCCGCGCGCGGCGTGCGCTGCTACTTGCTCTACGACAGCATCGGCAGCTTCGACCTGCCGCATCGCTACGTGAATGCGCTGCGTGTCGGCGGCGTCGAGGTTCATCCGTTTGCGACCAACCAGCAATTCGTCAACCGCTTCCAGCTCAACTTCCGCAACCACCGCAAGATCGTGGTGGTAGACGGCGAGCGCGCCTTCGTGGGCGGCCACAACGTGGGCGTCGAATACCTGGGCGCGAACCCGCGGCTCTCGCCGTGGCGCGACACCCATATCGAGCTGCGCGGACCGGTGGTGGCCAATATCCGCTATGTGTTCGCCGAGGACTGGCACTGGGCCACGCAGTCGCTGCCGGTCGAGTCACCGTCCCCTGCACCGGTGGACGACGAGGACATGCACTGCCTGGTGGTCCCGATGGGCCCTGCCGACAAGCAAGAGACGGGCTCGCTGTTCTTCGTCGAGGCGATCCACGCGGCGCGCGATCGGGTTTGGATCATCACGCCCTACCTGGTGCCCGACGAAGCCGTGATCGCGGCGCTGAAGCTGGCCGTGATGCGCGGCGTGGACGTGCGGATTCTGATCCCGAGCCGGCGCGACCACTACGTGGTGTTCGAGGCCTCGAAGCTCTATGCGCGCGATCTGATCGACGCCGGCGTACGGATCTTCCGCTACCGCCAGGGTTTCCTGCACCAGAAGGTGGTGCTAATCGACGGCTCGGCCGCCGCGGTGGGCAGCGCGAACCTCGACAACCGCTCGTTCCGCCTGAACTTCGAGATCATGGTGCTGACCGTCGACGCCGGTTTCGCGGCCGACGTCGACGCGATGCTGAGCCAAGATTTCGCCGCGGCCGACGAGGTCGATCTCGGCGAAGTGCAGCGCGCCGGTGCCTGGCGACGCGTGCTGATGCACGTGGCGCGGCTGTTCGCGCCGATCCTCTGAACGCGGCATTCGGGGTGCCGCGACACAAGGATCAGAGCAGCGCCTCAATATCGGCGGCGATTTCCTCAGGTTTGGTCTGCGGCGCGTAACGCTTGACCACCTTGCCGTCGCGGCCGACCAAGAACTTGGTGAAGTTCCACCTGATCGCCTTGGTGCCGAGCAAGCTCGGCACCTCCTCGGTCAACCAGCGGAACAGCGGATGCGCCTGCTCGCCCTTCACGGCGATCTTCTCGAACAGCGGGAAGCTGACGCCGAAGCGCTGCTCGCAAAACGCGCCGATCTGAGCCGCCTCGCCGGGCTCCTGGCCGCCGAACTGATTGCAGGGAAAACCCAGCACCGCCAGACCGCGGCTGCCGAAACGCTCGTGCAGCTGCTGCAGGCCCGCGTACTGGGGCGTGAACCCGCATTCGCTGGCGGTATTGACGATCAGTAGGACGCGGTCGCGATAGCTATCGAGCGACACGTCCCCACCGCCGAGCGCCTTCGCGTTGAATGAATAGACGGTATCGGTCGACATGGCTTGCTCCCAGGCTCGGTTTCGGTGGATTGGATTGGATCGGGCGTGCTCGACGTCATCGTGGCAGTCTATGCGAAACTGGCGCGGCGCGCGGCGGGCAGTCTAGAATAACGGTTTTCTCCAGCCCTTCCCATCGTGATCTATTTCAACCAGTTGTACCTGATCCAGTTGTTTAGACACGATTTTGCGATCAGGCGGCAAGAGCGCTGCCTGACGGGCTTCGAGGGGGGGACTTGACGCCCAGTTTTTCGAGAGGCCATTCGTGATTGTATCGATCCTTGAACGCGCCAGCGGCGGCACGAACTTTTTCAACGTTTTTGAACAGACGCCCGTGGATAACCTACCCTTTCATGGTCCGATTGAAACGCTCGGCGTAATCCCCCAGAACGGCTCTCTTGAAATTTGAGTGGATTACGGGACATGTGGGTTGATCTTCGAGAAGTCGAGCTTGCCGGCGATCAGAAACAGCACGGTGCGCATGGTCGTGAGGTTGATGTATCCGCGCGCCTTTCGCTTGGCGCGCCTGGAAGAGTCCGTTGATGGCTTCCAGCAAGTCGTTGGTCTGACGCGTCTGGGTCCAGGCGACGATGCCGTCGAATGACTCTGCGGATCATGCGGGCGACGTCCTTCATCGGCTCGACCTTCGAGCGCATGACGTTCGCGCACCACTGCCCGAGTATTTCGCTGACGACGTTGACCTGCTTGCGATCGAGAATCTCCCGAAGTTGCTCGCGATAGCGCCACGCGCGGGCGGCCCGCTTGGTCGTGACGTTCACGATCAGGGCATCGAGATCGGCGCGTTGGGCGGTGGTCAGCCGGTCGCGATCTTTCAGCAGCGGCCATCGCAATCCCTTGAGTTCTGGATCGGTTCGCTGCTCGATTCACCACATTTAGGCAGTGTTGACATTTACGACTGACCCAAACAGGCAGGCAAGCGATGCAAACACGAGATAGCTCTCGGCAAGCTTGTCATATCGAGTGGAGACGCAGCAAAAATGCTTAAGGCAATGCTGATCAAGTTCACCATCCCCGTGGTTCAGCCGTTATGTTATAGATCGGTGGATATGACCCGAGCAAGGCAAACGAAAATGAAACAGCAAACGCTGGCGGTGGCGACTGACGAA